>CAZWDF010000001.1:0-22004 GCA_964632335.1 uncultured Candidatus Saccharibacteria bacterium
AGAGAAGTTGCTAAACTTTTAAAAGTTTCACCAACGACGATAAACCGTTTCCAAAGGGGTGGACGAAAAAAAGCTAAAAGTTTATATATTTCATCAGCCGACGCCAAACCACCTGGTTTGGAGTCAGCAGCACAAAATTAAAAAGATTTATTTACTATCATCAACATATACATAAAATAGTTAAAAATGGAGGTAGATAGATGGATAGGAAACCTTTAGAAGACTTTTTAGGTCAACAAGTAACACTTGTTACAGAAGACGCAATGGGTTGTTTTGCAAAACATGGTGAAATCAAAGAATTATTTGATACATGTTTATCTTTTTTAACAGATAATAAACTATTGTTAATTGATTATTCAAGAATAAAAGAAGTCAGGATGGGATACAAATGACTGAAAAAGAAAAAACAATTAAAATCCAAACCAGCAGAGTTAGCCAAGGAGATACGATTTATGAACAAATTTATAATTGTGAAACAAAAGAAACTTGTTATCAATCTTGGAATGAAGATGAACAAAAATTAGAAAATTTTGATACAATTATAATAGGCAACAGAGAATATTCACCAATAAGGGATGAATTACTTGAAAAAAATGCCATAATACTACCTACAGGAGCAATAGAATACGGGGAAGAAGACGATTTAGATAGAGAAATAGCTGATTTCATAAAAGAATGGCTCGACATTTCAGAAGAACATTTACAAAAAGCTGTCTGGTATGTTAGATTAAGTTGGATTGTTGATAAACTTCAAACAATTCCTTATTTGAGGGCATTAGGTGATTACGGAACAGGAAAAACACGATACCTTGATGTTTTAGGAGGCATTTGTTATAAACCTATGTTTATAGGAGGAGCAGTAAAAGCTGCTCCTATTTATCGCATAATAGATTTATGGAGGGGAACTGCTATTTTTGATGAGTTTACTTTGACAAAAAGCGATGAAACAGAAGGTATTATACAAATATTAAACAATGGATATGAAAGGGGAAAAGCTGTTTTAAGATGTGATACTAATAATGTAGAAAAGATAAGAGCATTTGACCCCTTCGGAGCAAAAATACTTGCTGGCAGAACACAATTTACAGACAAAGCATTAGAAAGTAGATGCATCACAGAAATCATGGCATCAACACCTAGAACTGAAATCCCTAGTTTTCTTACTCCGAAATATTATGAACAACGATGTATTCTACAAAATAAATTACTTATGTATAAGTTTAAAAAATTAAAAACAATAAAGCTTGAAAAAAGCATAGGAATAGATTTAGGATTCATTCTTCCAAGAATAAAGCAATCACTGTTACCTTTTACGGTATTATTTCAAGATAACCCAAAAAAATTAGCTCAATTTATAAAAGATGCTGAAGAATATAATACAAAAATTATAGAAGAAAATGCTAATAGTTTTGATGGCGCAATTGTGAATGCATATCTACAATTAAAATGTAATTCAGAACCTTATATCCTTGCTAAAGATGTTGCAGATTTTATGATGAGAGAAAATCAATTCAAAGATGTGGATTCAAGGTTAGTAGGAAGACATCTTAAAGCCCTTGGTTTTCATAGTAAACCAAAAAAATGGGAGGGAAGAACTATACGAGAAATTACCATCCCTAAAGAAAAATGGGTCGTTTTGACACAAAGGTACGTGTTGGAAGAGCAAAAAATCAAGACAGAACAGAAGAATTTGGATGAAAAATTATGATGAAAAGGTTACATGAGTTACATGAGTTACATTGGTACCATAAGAGTCCCCGACCCCCGGCCTTATTTACATCTCTACTGTATCCCTTCAGAAAGGTTCTAATCAAGAGGAAGTATGTAATTAATGTAACTCTCTCAAATAGTAAACAAGTAAGCAATTTGCTTGGACCCCCACTCTCATGGTACCAATGTAACTGTTGTAACCAATGTAACCTTTTTTTAGGGGTCCTTTTGAACCAAGGTGAAATTAATGCAAGGTAAATATTTTTTAGATGAAATAGATAATGTAATATATTCTACAGATAATTATAGTTTATTTAATTGGTATAATATTCTTTTTTTTGAAGAAACTATGAAAGTAACAAAAATCAAAGAATTTAAAAAAGAATGCAAAATACAAGCTACAAAAGAAGCATGGCAAGAAGGGCTAAAACAAGAAAAAGAAATGTATGAAAAAGGCTACAAATATAAAAATGGAAGATGGGTAAGAGAACTACAGCTTAAAGGAGATTAAAAACATGGTATTGACGTTGATATTCGGTATCAGTTCTCTAATAGTATTAGGAATCTTAAGTTATGAAGATTATAAAACCATGAAAATAACGGTAAGAACAATTTTATTTCTTTTTCTTATTACAACAACGTATGCTTTGTTGGCTTGCCATGATTTAAAATGTCTATATCCGCTCGTGTGCATTGTAGTAATATACACAGCATTGCTGCTTTTCGGTTTCAGACTGGGGGACTATTTTGTATTGATTTCATTATGGCCTTTTTTTCAATCTCTTGAAAAACTATGGCTTTTTTTTGGCATTTTATATTTTCTGTTCGTCGTTGTAATTATAATTACATACATTCTTAAGGAAAATAAAGATTTAACGAACTTTTTTTTCAAAGAACGAATCCCCTTTGTGCCTATTATTACAGTAGCCTTCTTGGTTTGGTTTGCTGTAAATTTACAGTAGTAGAAAAATAAATATATAGTATACAGCATACTTGTATGTGTGAATAATTATGCAAATTGAAGACTCTTCTAAACAATTGTATTCGTCTACGTTAAGTTCAACAGAAATGATTAAAAAGAATCTTGTAGACCTATTGTTTCAATGCACGGTGCACAAAAGTAAAAGTTTCAATGAGGAAGACAAATATGCATTCTGTGCTAAGGTAGAAGACTTGTCAGCCTATTTGTTACGGTATACTCCCCCTGATAAGCAAAAAGAACTATTTAAATGGTGGGAACAAATGAAGGAAGAAGTAAAAGAAATAGGCAGGTCAAAGGATACAGGGACAGATAAGAAAGAAAGGATATTAGGCATCAGGTATGAATATGCTTTAGAAGTGCATGAGCACAATGCTAGGATATTATTTAATAGCCCATTGATAGAAATTGAAATGGAAGGCAATATCAATCCTACTGAGCTAGAAGAGCATTTGGAGGTGGTACGTAAAGATGTCAGAGACAAAGATGACCCGATTATCTCTAAATTCTGATGAAACCTGGTTTAACAGAATAGGAGCAGATGAACTTGCAATTAAATATCTTAAGAATATATATCAACGTATTCATATAGATGAATTTAATTTTATAGGGATGATAGTTGGTAAACATAGAACAGCCAAAAGTTCTACTGCAGTATCTATCTGTAATATATTAGATAAAACATTTAAAGATAATCTTGAAAAAAGAGTTGTTTATTTTCCAAATGATTTCCAACTTGCTTTAAAAGAAATCAAACAACAAAATATCAAAGGAGGAGCAATAGTCTGGGATGAAGCAGGTGTTGGTATACCTGCTCGTGATTGGTATGAGATTGCGAACAAAAGCATAAACTATACTTTACAAGTCTTTGGCCGTTATCTTCCTATTGTTATCTTTGTTACGCCAGATGCAGGATTTATTGATTCCCACGCTCGTAAAATGTTCCACGGTTTTTATGAAATGGAACGTTACATGAAAGTAAAAGCAATATTAAAACCATTTGAAGTAAGATACAACAGAAGAGTTACTAAAGTGTACTATCAATATTCTAGGTTTCTGGATAGAACCCATGATGTCAATGGGCCAAGAATTACTTTAAAATATCTTAATGTTAGACGGCCGATAAAAGAATTAGAAGACAGATATGAAGAGCACAGTAAAATCTTTAAAAACAAAATATCAGAGATGATGGAAGAAAGAAGTCAAAATTTTGAGGAGGGAAGAATTGATTCTAAAAGAATGACTATGGAAGAAATAACAGATATTGTTTGTAAAAATAAAGCAAAATATTTATCAAAAAGACAGGGGAATAAAAAAGTTTGTATTGATTCTTCAGCCATCCGTTTTGATTTTAGTATACCAGCACAACTTGCATGCCATATTAAACGTAAAGCTGAAACCAAATTAAACGAGGTAAACGAATAATATTACATTTTAAATACTTAAATGACAATTTATTGTTTATGTTCGGAATTATCGTTTTTTGGGGTGATTAATGGCCATAAATCTTTTAGATGCTTTTAAAATAAGTGCAAAAACAGGCCAGAATCCTTTACAGATTCTTGTAGACGCTAATAAAAAAACAAAAGCACCCCCAAAAATTGTTAATTATGTTCCTGCTCCTACAGCAATAAATGTTACTACAGGACAGCCTTTTAGACAGGATGTTGCTACTGCTAATCAAAAAGTAACAAACACCGCGGCTACTGCAACAAAAACAGGTAATCAGGTTGATACTAAACCAAAGGCTACTACTGCTATTCAACAGTTATTACTTAAACCTAATACCCTTCTTGAACAACTAAAAAATTTTAATAAATCAGTATCTACAGTAACACCAACAGAAGAAACTAAACCAGGAATGTCAGGCAGTAAATTAATAGCGAGGGATGGGGAATTATATCTTGTAGACCAGGCAGGAGATATCTTTCAGACTGGGGAGGCAAACAAAAATGTGCTTGTTGGTAATGTTGATATACCTTCAGGAACTTCTTATCAAGTCCAGGGTATACCTCTTTATTCAGGTAGGATTGGACGTATCAAGTTTATTCAGGAAAACATTGGAGCTAAACAGCAATACATTAGAGACATAGTAACAAGTGATTTACCTGCTTCAGAAAAAGCTAAAGAAATCAGGGATGTTTTTAGGTCAAGGTCAGACCAACCTATTATACCGCCAGTAGCAACTATGATTAAACAGGGTGGTCTTGTTACTGAAACTAAGACTACAGATGACAAAGGAGTGACAACTGTTACAATGAATGTCACACCTTCTAAAAATGTGTCTAAGGAATACCAGAAAGATGTTTTTATGTATAACCGTATCCAGTATCAGAAGACAGGTGAAGTTCCTTCTGAATATCAGGTTCAGCTTGAAGGTCAGATACCTTCTGAATATCAAACAGAGTTTACTGCACACCCAGAACTTAAAAAAATGTGGAGTGAAGCTGGTTATGAGAAATTCTTGGGTTTTAATACTACAAAGAAAACTGATAAGTTAAATGAAATGTATTCCAGATATGTGCAGGATAAAATAAAAACTGAGGTTGTTACTCTTAGTCCTGCTGAGGAGATTAAAAAAGATTATGAGAGTCAATCTGAACCAGTCAGGGTTGTGCGTAATGTTATTGCAAGTTTTTTATCAGCACCACAAAGAATGGTGGAAGCTATAACCACTGATGTCACTAATCTTTTGCATGGCGGAACTACGGGTGAAGGTGCTACTATGTTAGCCGAAGGTGGACTTCAACATGATAAACTTAATACTCCTTCAGTTCAGGTTGCTGAATGGGAATATGGTATCAAACAAGAATCTAATCCCCTTATGAAATGGATTAAGGTTCAGATACCTACTTATGAATACATTATTTTACCAGTTGTTGGTGGTGCTGCTTTTAAACTTATTGAGGCTGCTGAAGTGGGTGCTGTTGGAACTTGGGCAGGAACAACAATTACTACTACAAAAAACATTACACAGTATGCTCTCATACCTGCTGCTATGGGTCTAGAGTTAGGAACTGTCGCTGCTGAAACAGGTCCTACTTCTAAAGAAACAGTCGGCAGTGTTTTCACTAATATTTATATGCTTGGTGTTGGTGTTACTGCTTATCGTATGACAGATGTAGCAGGCTTTAATGCTTGGGAGACTAATGTTAAATCAAAGATTAATGTTGGTTATGGCAAGATGAAGGAAGTTATACCTGAAGTTTTCAAACAACCAGTTGTAGATGTTAGAACCACAGTTGGAACATTCAAGAGTGAAAGCATTGCTTTCAAAAGCACTTTTTATAATATGGCTGAAGCTAATTACAGACTAAAATATGGCCAAGATTCTTTTGGTAACAAACCAACATTATGGGAGAAAACCAGTTATACCTTAACTAAAAATATAACTAAAATTAAAAAACCTTTTTCATCTGAGAATATTCTTGATACTAAATCTTCTATGACTTCATTCGGAGAACAATTCCAGAAGGGTTCACGTATGAAGGAACTTAGTTTTGATACACGTCCTGAGATAATAAAGGAATATGTGGAATCAGGTTTCAGGATGACAGAAACTAAGTATGGAGAACTTTTTGTTCAGAAGATAGGTGTGACAAAGAATGAAGACCTTGGTCTTGCAATTAAAAAGATGACAGGTCAGAATATATTTAATGAAATGAAACTTAGTCCTGGTAGTGAACCTTATTATAAAGGCATGGAATATTGGGGTATGCCTTCTGAACCAATGGTTATCCGTAAAGGCACGGCTCAGGTAAATTTCTTTGGAGAAGCAGTATTTGAGAATCAGAGAGTAAATATTTCTGAAGGTTTTTCTAAAATACGTAGTCAGATGGAAACCAACATCTTAGAAAGTAAGATAAGTGATATGGCAAGAACTAAAGGTTTATCAGAATCATACAAATTATATAACAAAAATGATTGGTATACTTATGGCAAAGAGATTATTAAAACAGAGACTAAATCTCTTGATGTTACTATTTTAAATAAGAATAAAATAACTTTTAAACAACAACCATATAAATATTATTCTATGGAAGACTGGGGTTTGCCTTCTGAGTCAATGGGCAAAGGTGTTAAACAGAAAGGAAGTTGGGAGGACTGGTGGAATCTTACTGATAAGGATGTTCTTAAACACAGGGTTGATATTAACAAGGTGAGTTCTAATGAAAGATATAGTGATGCATTAAGTAAGATGGGTAAGATTAATAAATCAGACACAGAGGGAATGAAGTTAAATAAAAGCTATGATATAACAAAATATGGTATGGGAACAGAGAAACCACTTGTTCAGCAACAATTGGATATTAAAACATTCAGACCAACAATATTCTTTAAAGGAGAATCCACTTCTTTACGTTTCTATTCAGGAGTTGAAAAACTTGGTTTACCTTCTGTTGATATGGGCATCAGTATAGAAAAACCTGTGAAGACTTCAGATTTGTTTTCATTGCTTGAAAAACCTTATACTAATGTTAAAGAAACTCCTGTTGCAAAGAAACCTGTTCTAGAATGGACTACTCAATATCAGACTGCAAAAGTGCCTACAAAGTATATTCGGAATATAGAATTTGGTATTATCAACACTTCACATTATTGGGATACATCAAAACCTTCTCAAGATAGACTTTCATCATCAGGCTACAGATTGTCAGATAAGAATGTCCAAGGAGTATTAACAAATAAAAATATAATGGGTGAAATAGATACGTCTTTACTGGGTATGAACCAGCTTTCTAACCAGAGTATCGGTATAAGACAAGCTTCAGCAGACCTTAGTGGTATCCTTGATATACAGGGTTCTGCTGATATACAAAGCCCTATGGAACTACAAGGACAATTATCTCAACAGGCACAGTTACAAGCACAAGACCTTAAGCTTGATTTAGATTACAAATTAGATTATGATATGAAATATGATTTTACAACTAAAACCCCTACTATAATAATTCCTCCTTTTTTAAATTGGGGCGATGATGAATTAAGAAAGAAACGAAAGAAGAAAACAGGTATCGGTTTAGGCCGAGGTTTTAATGTTTTTGTTAAAACCAGGCATTACTATAAAGGAAAAAAAATAGGGGAAGGAGTATTCCAGAAGGTTAATATCCAGCCTCTTTCTGAACAAGCTGCTCTTAGTCTACTTGGAACAAAGTTAAAGATGACTGCAGCTGCTACTGGTAAACTTGTTCCAACAGGTGCACAAGTTGTTAGTGAAAGGGAATCAAACTTCTCTTGGGATACTATAGCAAGTCAATTCTATACTAAAGGCGAAGGTGTTTATGTTCAAAAGAAACAATTTAGAATGGGGACTAAAAGAGAACATAAAGAGATTACTGGTATGCGTATGCCATCAGGAAAAAAAATGTCTTTATCGTTTGGTAAACGAGGCAAGGGATTAAAAATATGAGGTCATTAAAACAATCGGAAGAAGGAGATAATAAGATTGCTGCTCTGATATTAACATTTGTAGCGATATATATTTATGCGTTGCTTGAACCAACGGTTAAAGTATTCATACTGATTGGTGTTCCTTGGATGGATGAGGTGACTGCAACCATATTTAGTATTGTGCCATTAGGAATATTCATCGGAATTATTTGGGCGGGAGCAATGCTTATTAATACCCCAACAAGGTAAGGTGAAGATGAAGATGAGAAACATTAAAAAAAGATTTAATATTCTGTTAATCTGTATTTTGTTTGTTTCATTTTTTACTTTTAATGCTAATGCAGCAGTGCCTACTGTTACAACAAATCCTGCTACAAATATAGAAGAAACAACTGCTACATTAAACGGGATATTAACAAGTAATGGTAGTTTACCAACAACGTGTGGTTTTCAATATGGTCTTAATACAAGTTATGGAACAACAGTTAATTCTTCAATACCAACAGTTACTTATGCTTGGAGCAACCAAACATCGACAGATGGCACAGGGTATTATCTTGCATATAATACAGATGCATTAAGATTAGGAATGAGAATAGCCTCTTTTTCAGTAATACCCCTATCCGTAGAATTTTATATGAAAAACATAGATGCAGGAGCAACAGGCAATATCACATCACGAATAAGATATAATTCCAATAATACCATCATTGTAAATAGCACAAATCAATATTTAGCATCAACTATATCTACATCCCTCACTTGGTATAAATTTTATTTTAATACCTCTAAAATGATAAACAGTCAAAATATTATTCTTTCTGTTGAATTGATTGATGCTTCAGGAAGTTATCGCACATTTGTAAGTGAAACATCAGGGGGTCAAGATATTTATTATCATAGTGGGGTATGGACAAACAGGTCGAAGACATTATTAAGAAAATTTAATTATATTAGTTATCTTTTGAATCCATCTTCTCCCACATCATCTACGTTTAGACCAAACGGAGCAATAGAACATACTATGAATAATAATGGAAATCCTATTGGTGTAAATCGCCAGGATAATTATCTTTATGTAGATGATGTAACTAAAGATGATGATACAACATATGTTTGGGGTGGTAGTTATGCTTGGTTTCATGATATATATAAAATCCAAAATCATACTACACAGACAGGAGATATTAATAGTGTCACAGCGTATTGTTGGGCTAAAAGTAACCAAGTATCAGGAACATTTAGTATTTCTTTGACTTTATACATTGATGGTTCTTATTATGAAAGTAGCTCTTTCAGTTTAGTGGGTGTATCTGCGTATACTCTGTTTTCTTATACTTGGTATACAAATCCAAAAACAAGTTCAGCATGGAATTGGAGTGCCATAGATAGTATGGGTTTAGGTTTTAGAGAACAACGTGACCAAAGCAAAGAAATGCAACTTACACAAATATATTCAACTGTTAGTCATACTGAACCTTTTGTGTATAATATTTCATCTCTTTCTTCAGGAACTATTTATCATTATAGAGCAAAGGTAAGTAATAGTAATGGAACAAGTTATGGTTCTGATAAAATGTTTTCAACCAAACCTCTAACTCCAAATAATCTTTCTGTAGGAACAATAAAAACAACCAGTAAACTTAGGATATCATGGAATAATGCAAGTAAAGGAACAGGAGTAAACATGACAACACATATACGTTATCGCACAACAGAATTTCCGCTCACAAGAGCAGATGGGGTATTACTGTATAATGGCACAGGTAATTCAACTAATATAACAAACTGGGTTCACGATACAACATATTATATTTCTGCATGGCATTACATAACAGGAGGTAGTTCTGCTTTTTGGAGTGATAGTTATTCTACTGCGTCTTACACAACTCCTACCACAATTCATGTTTTTGCTGTAACTGCTTTCAGAAATAATACTATTAACCTTTCATGGACATCAGGAGATGGTAAAACAGTAATTGTAAGAAATGCAACATCTGACCCTACTTCACCAGATAAAGGAATCAAGGTTTATAATGGAACAGGAACAACCTTTAGTGATACAGGATTATCACCAAGTCATAAATACTATTACAGGGCTTTCTGTTGGAATTCCACATGGGGTTATAATCCAGATAACTGTAGTCTTAACCAGTATACCAGACCTAATAAACCATATGACCTTAATATTACAGTAGTAAGTTACAATAGCATAAATATAACATGGCTTAATGGAACAGGAACAACATCAACAGTTATAAGAAAATCCACAACAACACAACCACTTCTACCCTCAGATGGAACATTACTTTATAATGGAACACTAAAATATAAAGTTGATAATTCTATAACAGGTCTTAACAATTATTATACTCTTTTTTCATATAATAGCACAACACATCAATTTAGTGAAGCAGAACCTCTAATATGGTATGTTGTCTGGGTAAATGTTTATAATGAAATAAGTGGCAGTAATATTTTAAATTGGAATATTTCTTTTGCAAACCCTGAAGGAACACAAACATATACAAAAAAAGGATGTAATAATCCTACAATTTTTAACATAAGTGATATACCACAGGGAACTAATATAGGATTATTTATTACAGCAGCAAATTATGAAAACAGACAATATTATCTTGATATTGATATAGAAGGAAATTACAATCTTGATTGTTATCTTGCACCTGTTTCTGTTTCTAATACGCATCTTTATTACTGTCAAGTTATTGATACTTATACAACTCCCTTGAAATCAGTAGTTACCCAATTTAAAGTAAGTGTTAATGGTTCTACTTATATTCTTGTTGACCAACTACTAACTGATGATAATGGTTACGTGAACCTATATTTACAAGGGGGAGTTAATTACAAGGTTATTATGACAAAAGATGGTTATGATATGAGCATTAGTGATTGGATGCCTGATGTTAATAACTATGGTATTTATTACCCTAAGATTTTTGTTCTACGTGCAACAGAAACAAATTATACTCCTACAGAAAAATTATGGGATAACATCAGTTACACTTTCACTCCTGAAAACAGGTATCAGAATAATAGTTTCAACCTATACTTCAATATAACGAGTAGTAATAACAGGTTGAGTTGGTATATAGCAACTCTTTACTACTGGAATACAACAACCAGTATATGGGATTTATTATCAACCGATAACCAGACCAGTTCAGTGGGAGGTAGTATCTCTTTTGTTGTTCCTAATATTCCAGGTAGATATGTTCTTGTTAGTGCATTCAAAAAAATAAATTTCTCTACATATAATATGGGGTATCAATACTGGTTCATCTATGAACCTCCTACGTCAGCAGTAGAAACAGGAGACATACCTGATAATATTTATCTTGGTATAACAATTATTATCATGATGATAGTTATAGGAGCAGCTTCTTATTTTGCAGGAGCGACCGCCGGTATATTAGGTATTGCAGTTGAAGGCATAATGTTTGCTATGAGGCCAGATTTAACTTTTGGAGACCCTGCTGTAAGCTGTTGGTTCATCTTCCTTGCAACTGTCATTGCATACTTCTTCCTTATGTTTCTGAGAGGTAGATAAAAATGTTCGCTAAAAAACTTGAAGGCAGCGTAACAGTATTTGTTTTGATAATGCTAGGTTTCATCATAGGACTTTATCTAGTAGGCTATTCAAGTCCTATACTTTCTCTTGCCGGTAGTGTTGTTGGGGAAGGAGCAGGTTCTGTTGGCGGAGGTCTGGATGCTAATGATGTTCTATCTGAAATAGGTCAGGTTATTATGAGTCCTCTTACTCTTGTTTGGCTTGGTATCTCGTTTCTTGGTGCAATCGTAGGCAGATTGTTTAATGCAGGTAATACAGGTCAAGGTTCAGTGCAGGCAACCATTGTAGGTTATATGATACCTTGTCTATTGATAGGTTTTGTTGCTAATATATTCTTCTTTCCTGTGATACCTACTGCTTCAGCCAGTGGTATGCCTACTGAAGCAAGTTATCTTTTAACTATTGTTTTGAATGTTCTTATGCTTCTAGCTATAATCAGTTGGGTAAGTGGGAGGGATTAAAAATATGGTAGATTGGTCAAGTTTCTTACAACCTATTAATGATATGATGACTGACTTATTCGGCAGTCCTCTCCTTATAGGAGGTATGGTTTTCATTTTCATAACATTCTTCTCCATGATGTTCCTTATACCATTCGAAGCACTTGTTGTTATATGGATACCAACTATTGTTCTACTCTGGTTCTGGATTCCTCAGCTTCAGATAGTACTTGGTATCTGTTTAGGATTCATTATAGGTTTGGGGTTGTTAAAATGGGTGAGACGTTAGAATCAACGATTTATGAACGGGTATATAAAATCCTTAAAGAAAAAAAGGTTGATAGGATTCGATATGCGGAGTTCTACGACATGATGTCCAATTTCCGCATAAAAAGTAACGGTTTGACTGAAGAAATGGAAGAAAAATTGTTTAATCTTGGTATGCTTGAAAAAGATGTGCGGGGGATATTAAAAAATATTAAATATTACCGATTAACATTATATGATATAGGCCTTGTTGAGAAACGCATGAAAGAGAAAGGGATGATACGTTATAAACCACCAGGATGGATAATTATTTTGGATAAAGAAAAAAAGGAGGAAATATGATAAAAACTAAAAAATTATATAATCCTTTTTCGGGAGTAAATTCAGAATTTACCATGCATGAAACAAAGAGATATACTCAATGTTGTTTATGTGGAGAACGAACAAAAGGCGGTAATGCCTTTTGTATTAAACATAAAAATAAATATTAAAAGAGGATAAAAATATGAAAGTAAAAAAATTTTCAACAGTAGCAGATAGATTGCACAAAAGATATCCTTATCCGAAAGCAATTGTTTCCGTTGACTATGATAAACAAGAATTTGGTCTTACTAAATTAACACAGAAAGGTAATCCATCTTATATTGTGATGCATCCTAAAAAAGAATATCAAGCAATTTATGATGGTATGACTGGACATTATAAGTTTTTTGAAAAAGAATCAGGCAAAAGGATAAGAAGACTAAAATTATGAATGAGGAATGTAATGAAAATAAGAAAAAGAGGAGACGCAAAACCAATTATTATATTCATTTCTTTTTTACTTAGTATGAGTCTTGGCCTTGTTACAGTGATTACTTTTATGATTGCTTTCTTTAATGGTTATGAAACACCTTTTGTATTCATCAATAATTATGGCGAAGCAATTCCTGAATTTGTTATGCTTATTATTATAATGATTGTTATTTGTTATGGCCTGTATTTGAGTGGCAAAGATATTAAAATAAAAAAACTAAGAGATTAAAAAAAGAATTTTTGGTAATATTACACTTTAAATACTCTATGAAATATTATACCAATTGAGGCTGAAAAGAACATGAAAATGTTCAACGAGAAATTATCTGGTGCAGTCAACCCAGTTGACTTCGTAATGGGTATCGTTGTAATAACGATAATCGTTGCAGCTGCAGCTATCCCAACAATAACTGCAGTATTGGCATCTGCCAATATAACTGGTATTCCTGCAACCATACTTTCCGTGATTCCAACCTTCCTCGGGCTATTAGTCCTAGTATTAATAGCACGTGGAATGGGGTAAAACCACGGATGAGGAGAACTCTTCTTTGGAGTTCTCCGTCTCTTCATTTTTGAAAATCTTTATATAATTATAAACGACTACACCTATCTTATATGATACTGGATGTTTTTATAATATGGATAATCATCTGGATTATTTTCTTGATGATGAGCACTATAGAAACACGGGGACCAACATTCGAGTTCATAGCAGGATTATGGATTCTGTGGCTTGGTATTTATCTTTATCTTTCAGGTTTGCAGTATCAAGCTGGTATGACTGTTAATACTGTTGGTGATGTTCAGACGATATCATATGATTATATTGAGATTGTTTCACCTTTCAGCACATACAAGGTGTTATGGTGTATACCATTCATAGCATTAGGACTGTATATAATGTATCTTGCTATGACAAAGCCTCATCCAAACAAATAGGAGTAAGTTAATTAATGGTTGAAGAGACGGAGAAGAATACTAAAGAAGAAGAAAAAGACATCTTTAAAGAAATCAATGAGATGTTTACTGATGTTTCACGTAGTTCTGGTTTTTCTAAATATCAACGTCAGATGCAGAGTATAGGTCATGTTCCTAATAACCAGTTTGACCATCAATGGGGTCTTATACATGCACCCAAGCGTGATGCTGAACAGGATGAATTCCATCTTCTCGAGGACCAGAATAAATATCTTGGAAACATTAAAGATGAGAAGATGCTGCGTTTCTATCAGAATGATAACTTTTTTTTAACACATATGTTTGCTATGGCTAAGAATGACCCTGCTGAAAAAAAGGTCTTCGAAGTCTTGTGGGCTAACTTCAAATCAGAACTTAGGATGACTTGTAATCTTGATGGTGAAGAAAGAAAATTGCAATCAGGTTTACCTGTTGGTATTTCTAAAGGACAGAAGAAAGGTTTTGGTATACTTGGTAGGAACAAGAAGAAGAATGTTGTTGATTATGTTACTCCCCCTGATGAGGAGCAGTCTTCGAATTATTGAGGTGATTAGAACATATGAGTATATTTGATGAGAGTAAGGAAGATATTTATAAAAAAATAGATAATCTTGAAAAAAGAACTGATGTTGTTAAAACTGATACTAAAAATAGTAATAGAGATACTCAGATTGAACAGAAGAAAAAAGAATTAAAAGAACTTGAAGAACAAGGCAAATTTAAAAAAGGTGTTTCAGAAAAAAGAAGATACAAAATACGTTTTGGAGGGAGACACAGAAATACTGGTTCATTAGACACTAATCTTGATTATGTTCCTCCAAGTGTTGTTGAGTTAGAACACAGAGTGGATTGGTCACGTATTAGTATGTGGCTTGCAGTTTTTGGTATCATCGCTATTGTTATGATATCACAATCAACTTATAGTAATAATGCAGGTGTCCTTATCATACTCCTGTTTTTTGGTATGGGCTGTTTTCTCCCCCTTGGCCTTGTTATCGGTTGGTTATTCCTTAATATTGATATGCGTTGTAAAATGATGAGGTTACTTAGGCATAAGAATTATGGTATAGTTCATTTTGTTCTTAGGGGTGGACGTAATCTTGTTACACGCATCATGGATTTGAATGGTGATGTTGTTGTTAATGAGATGCGTATGTGGGTTATTGATAAGAAAGGTGTGCATTATATCGATAGGGATGGTAAGAAACAATTCTGGGCTGAGATAACTAGTGATAATATTAAAACACTTCCTGCTAACATCCCGACTCTTTACTTAGATTATGAGACCATGATTCCCCTCAAGTTTTATAAGGAACAAAGTGATAGTAATCCTCAACAGGTTGGTGCAACTCATCTTGGTTATATTGCTAACCAAATTGCTAAGATGCTGTTTTTTAAAAAGACTATGACTTTTTTTTATATCATTATGGTTGTTATCACTGCTCTCACATTAGTTATTGTTTTGCAAGAAGCAATGTGGCTTAATGAGATGAATGAGTCTATACCTAAATTAAATCAAAAGATTGACGATATGTTCATCAAGATTAATAGTATAACAAATAATGCAACAGGTTTGCCTAATGGTAATAATAGTTATCTGCCTCCCCCTCCTCCAGGAGATTAACGTATGGTTGACCAGTTGATGACTAAGGATAATATGCTGTATCAGATTGCTGAATACAGCGACCTTTATAAACGATGGCTTATTGACCAACTAAAAGAGATGAGTATGTATGCCGAACAGTTGCGTATGAGTTATATGATAGGGGAAGAGAATCGTAATGTGCATAATGCTCTAATTAGTATAAGTTGCGAACTATGGATGCATTTGTTACCTAAATTAAAAACTACTCCTTTTTATGATGATTTCAAAAAATGGATGATATTCTATGTTGAACCAAGGCTATTCTTGGTTGATAAATATGCTCACCTTATTTTCGAGTTCACCTTTGTGATTCGTATGGGATATGAACACATCGGTATAACACGTATATATGGAGGTATATAAACTATGGAAGATATATTAGAACTGGAAGAAGTAAACGAGTTTTTTAAGCTAATTGAAGACCCGCAAAAGGATGAAATAATGTGTATTGGTTCAGTAACAGAAGTCCAACAAAATTCTGACCGAGCAAAAATAAAAATTATCGTAACAATAAAATTGAAGGAAATCATAATAAAATATTCTGAACTTGTTGGGGAATGTTTATTCCTGTTGCCTAACACCGAAGAGTATAAAGCTATTAATAAACAGAGACAAGAAGTTATTGATGATATTACGATGAAGACAGATAAGCGTAAAACAGAGTTACTCGGTATCTTTCAGAAGAAAGGTTTCACTGTTGTTTTTGGGGTGTGGAATACTTGAAGGTAAGATATAAGATACACGGTCTTGATGACCTTGAGAATATGCATCTTGATGCTAATATACGTTATAGTATGCTGGATATTATGCTTGAAGGACGTAGAACAATAAATAATATGGAGAAATCTCGTATGCTAGGGAGTGTTGTTATGCCTGTTGCTATAAGAAATATTATAGAGATTATAAAGATGGATAAAAAAACATTCCTTAAAGACATGATTAAAATGTATAATCTTCAAGTAGAACACCCAGATAATGATACAACTGTTTTAGAATTGTATATATCCCAAGATTATTTTGCTCTTGGCGAACTATTAAAGCAGCAGTTTGGTCGTATGGGTCGCCGTATAATCAAAGTTGTTGACCAACAAACTATTATAGATAAGCTTGAGGAAGACCTTTATAAAGTTTATGATAAACCATTTCATGGTGAAATTATAGACAATGATGATAAACATCTAATGGTTAAAGTATAAATGAAACCAAGTAAGATGGACCCAGTTATTTGTGTTGTTGCTCTTGTTGTTTTCCTTTTTTGTTTCTTTTGTATAGGTAGAACAACAACATATTATAAAGAGGGTGAGGTTGATAACCAGCATATCATTCATCGTGCAGGGGAGATTAAATCTTTTAGTTATCCTACAATTGTTTATATTGGACCACCTATCATCCTCATGTTTTTTATGTTCTGGTTATTCAGAAGAGAATTAAGAGATGTTAGTATCCGTAACAGTATCCGTAAACTTAAAAAGAAACGTTGGAAAAGGTTACATTTTAAATAGTTGTAATCTTATTATTCTATTGTGATTCACAATGAGTATTTTTAATAGGGAAGAAACTGAGATGGATAAGAAGGTTAAAGCATTCCAGGTTGAAGAGTTACAGAAGAAGAAACAGACTCTGCTTAAACAAAAAAAAGCTATGCTACTTGAAAGGAAGGAACGTGAAGAAACCCGTCAGCTTAAGCGTGAAGTAAGTCATCTTACTAATGAGAGACGTTTTGCACCTCTGTATGGTGCTGCTCGTGAAGGTAAACGTGTATATAAGGGTTTTCAGAATATGGCTAAGAAAACAGGAAGTTCATCAAACAAAAGGAGTTCAAGTAGTAACAGGGGATTAGACTGGGGTTCTGGTGGGGGAATGAGTCTTGGGATGGGTGGTCTTCAGGATAGTAGTGCAGGTCAGAGTCTTATGGCAGGTTTTAGTGGCAAAAACAATAAACATGGGCTTAGTTTTGGTAGAGAACCCGAAAGAGTTGCTAAACCAAGAAAGAAATCAGGTAAAACAATAATAATAAAGTATTGATAACATGAAACACAATAAGATAACCTTGGGAGATGTAGTAATCACAAAAAAAGAAATAGGTAGGATAACAAAGGTCACTTGGTATGGTGGTGATAAGCATCTGCATATCACTTCTGAGACTGGTAAAGTATTTCCTATAAGGGATAATGATATTAGAAGATTAGTAAGAAAGAAATAATTTTTTTTATAAAAGAACTAAGGATTAAAACATGATTGTTATTAACATAGATATCATCCAACTTACTATCTCATTATTAATCATTGCTTTGTTGCAAGAATTTGTTATTAAACCAGGAGTAAGTTTTATTAAAAAGTATTACCATAAGAGTAGAAAGCATGTTAAAAACTTTATTAAAGAGAATAATAAGCTTTAAATATCTTCTATTGTATTATCTTACTTCGAATATGTATGATTTGGGAACTTGTATTAAAACAAGCAACAATTTTATATAGCGTAATATGTGAGGTAGATGAAAAATGAAAAATGGAAAGAAAGCAATAATGATATGTGTTTTAATGGTAGGACTTCTTGCATCTGGTTTTGGTATTGTCCAGATACAAAGTCCTGAGAAGCAGATGATTAATCTTAACACAAATAATGATGATGGGGATGATATGGAATGGCATGATATTTATAAGATGGATATGAAAACTGGTGAACTCATACCAACTGGTGAGTATACATCAACTTCTTATGGTTTCCGTAGTTGTTTCCTTTTGGATTTTGCTCAAGTTCCTTTCACTGTTCTTAAAATAAATGGAACTAACTGGCAAACTTCTCCTAATGTTCATGCTTATGCTGATGCTGATGGTTGGAATGTTAATTGTAAAAGTGCTGACCCATTTTTCATAGTGGTCAGGGCAAGGTTCACAAGGTCTTATTGTTATAATGAAGGCAAAGGTAAATGGGAAGGCAATAGGACAAAATGCACAATTAGTTTTAGTGAGAATGGTGGAGGAACAGTTACTCAAACTCATTATTGTAACCAGACAACATCTACTCTTGGTGGTGGTGTTGCTTCTGATAATAATAGTGCTAACTATAGTTTTTATGCTAACTACTGGTTCAGTGATGCAGGTGATGGTTATGTCATCAATGATGATTCTACTCTTGTAATTAGTAGTATAATTATTTCTGCTAAATATTAAGAATGATTAAAGATTATGTTTATTCCATTATTGCTACAAAATTAGTTAATAATAGGGTTAAACATAATCCCACTGGTTTTGGTAGTGTTCTGGTGGCTTTTGTTCTTGGTATGAGTATTCTCACACCTATTCTTGCTTCTAAGTATGATGTTGATTATATGCCTGTGAAGGAGCAGGAACTTGTTGCTGTTGGTGATGATACTTCAAAAGGTTTAGGTGAACCATATATCTATGTTCCTCCTCATGGTATGGGAACTTTTGGTAAGAATGTTATCAATGTTCCTTATTATCGCAACTGGCTTAACAACACTATTGTCTGGAAGGTGGAAAAATCAACTGATAACAGCAAATGGGTTAGTTATGGGAAGTTCACTGTTAAAAAAGATTGGAATGAAAAAGATTTGACAGAAAAGCATACTGTTATTGTGGATGCTGATGAAGAAGCATATTATCGTATACTGACTAATACTAATGTTGATAACACTCTTGTTAGTTATGATGATATGTCTGCAAAGGAAGACATTAGTAATAGAACAAATGATTATACTCTTACTTTCAAAATAACTGATACAAAAAGTTATACACTGGTTTATAACTGGGATGATTACCTCAAGAGTGATACAGCAGGTATAAGCACTTTTAGTAAATCTATTAAGACAGAACCAACAAGTAATAAACAGTATTTTGAATGGAGTATGCTTAGCACAGTTAAAATAAAAAAAGATGAACAGTTTGTGCTTGACCCTGTTTATGGAACGATTGCAGATAGCGTTACTGATAATTGGATTTATTCTACTGAAGGTAGGTCAGAAAGTAATCAAGGAACAATAAGACTTGGAACAAGTGAATATTATGTTACTGTTTCAGCAGGGGAAAATGGAACAGACAATGATGGTTTTATTAGAGTTTTTAAGGTATGGAACTCTAATGGTAGTATTAAAAAATCACTTGTTGATAAATGGGAGTATGATACTTCAGACGGAGGATATGCAGGTATCGTTAATGTGGGAACAGATGTTTATGCTATTATTCAAAATAAAGCATCAACATATGGTGCTATTAAAACAGTAAAAATATGGAGTAGTAATGGAACAATTAAACGTAGTATAATTGATAGTGAAACAACAGCGCATATAACTTCATATGATTTCCCTCAAATTATTAATGTAATTAATGATATTTATGCTGTTGTATATCTTGAAACAAATTATTATGATACTTGGTTGGAAACTTATCAGATTAGTTCAACAGGGGTTATAACAAATAATGAATTAGATGTTCAATCAATTATTATGGGAGCAGGTGTTAATTATAATGCTTGGAGTTGTGTTATGGTGGATAGTGATACTATACTTATTCAATATCAAGATTATGCTGATTGGGATTATTGGTTTGCAACATACAATATATCATCAGGTGGAATAATCACAAACACCCCCTCTGATTCTTGGGAGTTTTATACTGCTGGAACTTCATCAGCAGATAAACCATATGGGCAACTTAAAAAGATTGCAAATAATTATTTTGCTTTTACTTATGCTGACACAAGTCAAGATGGTTGGGTTTCTACATTTCAGGTTGATGATGCTGGTAATATTGTTAATAATGCTTTTATAGATAATCTTGAGTTTGCTGATGCAAATACTATTACTTTTACTAATATATTCACTGTAAATGATGCTTCTGCTATGGTTGGAGGAAATGGTGTCTATGGTATTACTTTCAAGGATAGTGCAGGTGATGGATGGATTTATACTGTTAATATAACTTCTGTTGGTGATATAGGAGCAACTGTGAATGATAAACTTGAGTTTGATGGCACAGACAACATAGGATGTTCTCCTATTGTTTATGTTAGTGGTAATTATTATTTTGGTGTTTATACATTTACTACAAATCAAGGTAAATGTTTTTCTGTTCAAATAGAAACTTATACTGTTGGAGCATGGTCTAACACCTGCCCAACAGCAACAGGCGAACACCCTACTAACAGCACAACAGGAATAACATTGCAACCTGCTGTTGGTGGAACTGTTAATGATGCTGATACTAACCATACATTGAATGTTACTTTTGCTACTAACAGGTCAGGGTCATGGGTTAATAAGCAGACTAATAATAGTGTGGCAAGAGGTGGCAAAGTAAACTGGACTATGACTATGGCAAACAGTGAACTCACTAAATACTGGTGGAGAATGTATGTGCATGATGGTTTCTGCAACCAAACATACACTTATAGTTTTACAACAAAAGCAAATGGAACATGGCAATCCATTGATTCAGGTTTTAACGGTCAATTTAAAAACACTACAGTATGGTTTCCTATTGATACTGGTTTTAACGGTCAATTTAAAAATACTACTGTTTGGTCTGCTATTGATTCAACATTCAATGGGCAATTCTACAACTTATCTCAGTGGAGAAGCATTGATAGCACATTCAATGGTCAGTTCAAAAACACTACTGTTTGGTATGCTATAGATTCAGCATTTAATGGTCAGTTCAAAAACACTACTGTATGGAAAAGTATTGATACTGGTTTTAACGGTCAGTTCTATAATCTATCCCAGTGGAGGAACATAGACACTGGTTTCAATGGTCAGTTTACAAATACTTCCCAGTGGAGAAGTATTGATTCAGGGTTCAACGGTCAATTTAAGAATACTACAATATGGTTTGTTCTTGATTCAGGTTTTAATGGTCAATTTAAGAACACAACAGTATGGAAATCCATTGACACTGGTTTCAATGGGTCTTTCTATAATACATCCATACCTGAAAGTTGGAAGATAATAGACCAGACTTTTAATGGTCAATTCAAAAACACTACAGTATGGTTTCCTATTGACACAGGTTTTAATGGACAGTTTAAAAATACCACATACTGGTCTATACTTGACAGTGGTTTCAATGGACAGTTCTACAACCTAACACAATGGAGAAACATTGATACTGGGTTCAATGGGATATTTAATAACTACACAGTATGGGTTGCCATTGATTCAACGTTTAATGGTCAGTTCTATAACTATACTGAAGAAACATGGAAAC
>CAZWDF010000001.1:22104-35558 GCA_964632335.1 uncultured Candidatus Saccharibacteria bacterium
ATTGATTCAACGTTTAATGGTCAGTTCTATAACTATACTGAAGAAACATGGAAACTTGTTGATTCGCAGTTCAATGGTCAATTCAAAAATACAACAGTATGGTTCTCCATTGATTCAGGTTTCAATGGAGTTTTTACCAACACCTCAGTATGGAAAGCAATTGATTCAACGTTTAATGGTCAGTTCTATAACTATACTGAAGAAACATGGAAACTTGTTGATTCGCAGTTCAATGGTCAATTCAAAAATACAACAGTATGGTTCTCCATTGATTCAGGTTTCAATGGAGTTTTTACCAACACCTCAGTATGGAAAGCAATTGATTCAACATTTAATGGACAATTCTACAACTTATCCCAGTGGAGAATCATTGACCAGACCTTCAATGGAGTATTCACAAACACAAGCACTTGGAAACCTATTGATACAGGATTCAATGGAATATTTAGAAATTATACCTACTGGGTCATACTTGACAGTGGTTTCAATGGGGTCTTCACTAACACAACCACTTGGCATGATATAGACACTGGTTTTGATGGAACATTTTATTCATCAAGCACATGGCAACCTATTGATTCTGATTTTAATGGTCAGTTCAAAAATGGAACAGGCATGGGTAAAATATACATAATAAATGTTTATCCTGTTAATAATACAAACATCACTAACCTGCAACCCATAATATATTTCACTATCAACAGCACATATAGTTATGTTAATTACACAATATACATAGGGGATTCACTGGGCAATATGACAACAGTTCTTTATTCAGCAAACAATGTAACAGTAGGAACATTCAACTATCCATACCTGCTTGCTACAGCGTTTAACACAAGCTATTATTTTAAGATAGTAGCAGAATACAATAACAACACAGACGTGGAGGTAATACATTTCAGAACTAAACAACAAACAAACGGTGCAGTAATCTCTGTTAACAATAATATGATATGGGGTATCATAGGTCTCATAGGCATATTCGGTCTTGTCGGATTCCTTCTACGAAAGAAAATTAAAGATAAGAAAGAATAAAAACCTTTTTTTATTGCAGAAAGATATGTTTATCTTATAAAGCTGTATTTTTCACCAAAAGAGAATCTTTATATACAATCTCTGCCTACATCCCCTTAAATATAAGGAGAAAAGAAAAATATGGAAAATTATCAAAAGAAAATAGGAAAGGCAGATGATATACCATTAGTGACAGGAACACAAGTAGAAGTAGCTGGAAAGAAAACTAATTATTATGCAGTCGTAGAAGAGGGGTCAAATGACACCCTTGGGATACACACACAATATTATAATATAGCACAAAATAAGGAATTATATGATGTCATCGCAGGAATCAAAGATGTTCAAATAGAGAAGGCAATTTTGTATCTTCATGGTAAAGTCATGATGGTAGAAATATCACAAAAAAACGAAAAAGGAATCACACCAACAGGAGATAAAAAAGACATATTCATGCCTAAAACCAGAATATTTAATTCATATGATGGAAGCAGGTCAATCACCATTCAAGCATATGCTTTAAGATTAGTTTGTTCAAATGGGATGGTTGCACCGGTAAAACAGAACGTTCTTAGAAAGATACATTTGGGAGAAAAGATAACTCCAGAAATAATTAAAGAAGCAATAAAAGAAACAGCAAACATTTGGTCATTAAGCAAGGAATTAATTAAGCAATCTACTTCTTTCGGAATAAATTCAGAACTTGCTTTGTTCTACTTAGGAAGATTCCCACAGAAATACCAAAAAATCGCTTTAGAAAATCTAGAAGAGAATGACACAATCTACAACATCTGGAATGAACTAACAAGAATCATGTCTCACATAATGGAATCAAGAGTCAACAGCAACGTCCTTATTTCACAACAACAGAAAGTAAACAAAATATTCAACCTAATGAACATGAATGAAACCCAAATCAAAACACTTCAGAAGGAACTTAAAGAATATAAAGAAAAGGAACTAACAGCATAAAATCCTTTTTTTTTTGTGTATTGGACTAACCACGTTAAGTGAGGGCTTAATTTACAATAAGACTAATAATATTCTATTAGATTATATGAACTAAGCTTATACATTTTTATATCAGTTTCAGATAATATTAAGTATTTTAAAAGAAAAAATATATAAAGACAGACTGTCATATCCCTACTAATTTAAGGAGAAAAGAAAAAATGACAGGAAAAGAAATAAATGAAACCCAAATGTTTTATCTCTTCCCAGATATTTATGAAGAGAAAAATCGAAAAGAATATTCGTCTGAAGAGGAATTTGAATGAATAAAAAAGATGCTTTATACACAGTATCCAATGAAATGGGTAAAACTCCTAAAGGATATGAATGGGGAGTTGTTGGAACCGGCGGTAAAGAATTGGATTTTTTCGAAATAACAATCTGTCTTATTAAAAAAGAATAGACCAGATTATTTTTTTTGCGTCTTGTTAAGCTTTTTAACTTTACGTATGCAGTTATCAGAAAACTGGCACCAGTCACAGACAAGATAATCCCATTTTGATGTATCTGGTTTACCTGGATTCTTTGTTTTTAAAATAAAATCTTTTTTGTATGCAAGTTCTTTCAACATCTTTTTTATCTGTTCATTGTTTGCTTTAATCGGTATTTCTTTTAATTTCTGGGTTCCTTTGCCATAGTAGAGTAAAAAACCAGATTTTATGCCTAATCCGTACAGATACGTTTGTAGTTGTAGGACATGGCTACGACGTGGTATAAACTTCATAGCATAGTCGTTAACTGATTTTATTTCAACAACATATATTTCCTTGTCATGGTTAAAAGTAATGATAGCATCACATCGTCCGTGGACTATACACAAATCTACAAAGACTTCAGCCGAAACTAAATGTATTTCTTTTGATTCCATGAATGCTGTTACTAACAGACGATGTATTTCATCACCCTGCTTAAATATCAGGTTTTGTTCTGCTGTCAAATTATTTGATTTAGTTCCATGAAGTCTGTTCCAAAGTTTAACATCACAAGGTTCTTCTATATCAGAAACAAAAAAATAATCTTGGGGATTGTTTTTCCCCTCGATTCTTAATTCGTTTTTTAAAATAGGAATTATTTTATCTTTAGCCATGTTTTTTCAGCACCGAAATCTGGTAACACTTCATTGGATTTGGCTTGTCGACTTCAATATCTTCCATGCGTTCTATTTTTAAAGGAACATTTTCTTCTTTGTTAGCCATTTTTCTTTCAAGATTCTTGCTTCCATTTAGCCCTACTTTAGTATATTGTTCTTTTCCCTTGCTACCTTTCCTTTTAAGCATTACTTCTGTGAAGATATAGTTGTTCTTGCCATATGTTTTGTCTTCATAATGCCCAGCGTAAATTCCATATAAGATATCGCCTACATCCAGTTTTACCCATTCTTCTACTCCTTCTGGGTCTGGTTCTGGTTCCCATTCTAATTCATCTAATTTCTTTTGCGCCATAATATCACAATAAAGGGATAACGTCTGTATTTATATATTTTCTTGGAAGTCTTTAGATGAGAGATATTTTAAAAAATCTTTTAATGAAAATGTAATCAAAAATTCTTCATTGTTTTTTTTATGTATAATACATATAAGAGATTCTTTTGAATCTTCTTTTGTTTTTTTGACTGCGTCATACAAATTTAAATTCTGTTTATTCTTTACTTCTATATAAAAAGGGAAATTGGAAATAATGTCAGGAGAATCTTTTGTTCCTTTGTACTGCTGGCTTCTCCTGGCATCATAACCATATTCTTTAAGGAGATTTACGGCTTCAATTTCTCCCCTTTTGCCTTTACGTTTGCTATTTATTGGCATGTTTGCTTTTGTTGATTAAAAAAGGCCAGCCATTCTTGGTGTATCCCACTTCAAATTTTGAAGGCAGGGAGTCACAAGGTTTACTTGTTTTATGCGGCATGTGTTCTTTTTTTACAAAAAAATACATGTCATATTCTTTGTCATTCTTGAGCTTTATTTTTCTTGAATGCAAGACCCAAACTCCTAATTTGTTTTTTATTTCATATGTCATTTTTATCGGGATGGGTATAGCCATTACATATTATAAATAACTTTTCGTTTTTCATTAAAAGAGATAATTAGATTTTCTCTTCCGCAGCAAGAAGAAAAATTTTATATAATCAGAATCCCTATCCCTACTCATGAAATGTCCGAAATGTAATAAAGCTCTTAAACGCTGGCAAGGTTTAGGAGGCAGAATATTTATAGGATGTTCTGATATAAAATGTGGGTATAAGGAGGAAATAAATGGTAAAAGTATATAAGATATATGTTTGTAGAGAATTAAGAGAAAGATGTAAAAACAGAATATCTCAAGAAGCGATTGGAGAATACTTAGACAGAATAAAAATGGGGATAGAAATAAATGCTGTTGAACTTGACGAAATTGCAAACAAAAAAGGAAGAAAAACTATTTTTCCTGAAGATGTTATTGACTTATTCGGTTTTGTTAACACCAGTACACTTGCAGCAGATAAGGAGGAAAAAGAATGATAC
Organism: uncultured Candidatus Saccharibacteria bacterium; assembly: GCA_964632335.1. GTDB lineage: Bacteria > Patescibacteriota > Minisyncoccia > Minisyncoccales > CAZWDF01 > CAZWDF01. Next base: position 26,631 of record CAZWDF010000001.1, read on the forward strand.
TTGTTTTTGAAGGCGTAGATAAAAGTGGTAAAACAACATTGGCAGAACTTTTTCCAGGTTTGCATATAAAAAATTGTTATATCCCAAAAGCTGGGGTGGAAAGAACTCGTTCTACCTTTAAACAATTACATATTGACCTACTAGATTTTTTAAAAGATAACGACAACAAAGATTACGATATCATACTTGACAGAAGTTTCATTTCAGAACTTGTTTATTCAAAAGTGATGAGAGATTATGATGCATTTGATGACCCTTTTTATCTTTGGTTATCACAGCAATATAAAAATCTTCATCTTTTTGTAATTTTTTGTAAAACAAATAAAGCTAAAATTTGGGGAAGAATACTTGACAAAAATGATTTAGAAGATGTTCCAAATAAAGAAAAACTTAATCTTGCCGTATCCCGTTATCAAAGATTTTTCGATGACCCAAAAATCAGGTTAGCTTTTGTAACTATTGATACAGGAAAGGAAATAGAAAAATGTAAAGCAGAAATAGATTATGTTGTAGACCGTTTAGATTCCTTTAAAAAAATGGAGAGAGAAAATGGAAAAAATTAAAAAAGAAAATGTTTTGATGTTAGGTTATGATTTCAAAAGAGAACCGTTGTTTATTACAGAATCAGATTACGATTGGAAGAACAAGTTCATAGATGTCATAAAAAATATGGCAGAAGCATGTGAAAGACCAGCTATCGCTCTATCAGGAGGGATTGATAGCTCAGTTATCGCATATTATCTTAAGCAATATAATCCAAAAGCTACTGCCTTTACTATGTGCTTAGACGACCAAATACCAGTAGATGAAAGTAAAGAAATAACTAAACATATTAATATGAAGCATATAATAAAAAAAGTAGAAATAAATAAACAAAAAATTGATGATATTTTAGATGACATATTTACATTCTATTACCCTTTCGATAAAGGTTCTTTAGTCCCAAATTATATCCTTTTTAACTTATTAAAAAAAGAAAATTATGACGGAGTATTTTTTGGAGATGGGGCAGATGAATTATTCGGCGGATATGACCGTCATTTACGAGGTAATCCTTCATTCGAAAGAGATTTGATGATTTTCAGTCCAGAAGAACTCATGATGTTTAAATTAAAACCTAGTATTGAAGTGATGGATATGCAAGATGATTATGATATGCTGACAAACATTACTGACATGCTTAAATTTGAATGGAGTCATGAATTTCCTAATGCTCATCTTCTTAAAATGGAATGTATGTCCAAATATTTCAATATAAACAGTTTATTTCCATATCTTGATATGGATGTAATGTGTTCTGCTTTATCATCTAAGCCTAAATTCAGTTTTGATTCAAAAATAAAAAAACTTCCTCTTTACATTCTATATTATCGTTTATATAAAAAAGAACGCAGAAAAATACCACTAAAGTTTGACTATTTGAAATATATTTCGCCGTGTGATATACAAGATAAATTTATTAAAGAATATCTGATGAAATTAAATGGCAGCAATAAAACTCGAAATTTTAATAGAAAATTATGGTTGACATATATGTTGGAAAGATATGAAAGAGCAAAAAATTAAAGAGGTAAAAAAATGAATGAAGAAAACGAAGGAATGTATATAGGCGATTTGTTAGGAATAATTGCAATAATTATTAGTATTGTTGCTGTAGCTTTTGTGATATTATATCCGTCCGAAGACGGTGCGATAGGACCACAGGGTATAATAGGACCACAAGGTATTCCTGGTATAAACGGAACAAACGGTGCAACAGGACCACAAGGTATCCAAGGTCCACAAGGTATTCAGGGAATACAGGGGGAAAGAGGATTCAATGGGACAAAGGGAATAAATGGAACTAACGGAGTACCAGAAATTAATCATAAACCGGTCATATCAAATGTTTCATTTACATATGCCAGTTTAGCTTCTGGCGGTAATTGCACATTCACATTCCATCTTTCAGCCAGGGTGAATGATAGTGATAACGATACTGTGCAAACAATAATTTATTACAGGGAAACACCAGTTTCTCTTTGGAAACCAACTTCTGTATTCTTTCAGAAGAATCAGACAGTTAATGCTACAGTTAGTTACAGTTTTCCTACACCAGTTAATGAAACTATTTACTGGTCTATTATGGCTTGGGATGGTAGAGACATAACAGTGGTTTATTCACAACATAATTTTGTGTATCCTTGAGAGGGTTTAAAATGAAAACAAGTATTGAAATAAAAATAATGTTTCTTTTAGTTATAATTTGTTTCCTAAATTTTTATTTCAAACCTTTCATTTTTGAAGCAGTAGTTTTTTTGATATCAACAAATCTAATTATCGCTATGATTACTTTTGAGAAAATTATTAAATTAATAAAACCTAAAAGGTGAAACTATGAAGAAATATAAGGTGACGAGTGAGATTATTGATGTTGTTGAAGCAGATTCCTATGAAGAAGCCTGTATAATTGCTTTTAAAGGAAAGAATAAGGAAATGATGCATATCATAGGTGTGAAAGAATTATAAGGTAGGTTTTAAAGGAAAATGAAACATTTAAAATTTGAACATATTGAACGAAACAATACCTATAAGATAACTAATCGTAAAAAAGAATATCTTGGTTATCTTGAGTATTATAAATCTTGGAAATGCTGGGTATTAAATCCAATGTATGATTGTATTTTTTCGGTTGATTGTATGCAAGAAATTGTAGACTTTATCATTAATGATATAATGGTATTTTCTTTAAGAAGAAAAACATATAAGGTAAAAGGAGTAGGTAAAAATGGAAGTATATGAAATTTTGTTATGTATGATTACTGGTGCTATAATTTTTATGTGGGGCTATTTGATGGGAAGAAGGGAAGTAAGGTAAAAGTGTAGGTGAAATATGATATTAGAAATATTATTAATACTTGGAATGTTAGTTATGATTTATATCGTTCTTTTGGTAATTAGTTTTCACTTTAGTTGTGGTGGTTGGGATAAATCCTGTGGTTTATGTTGGGTTGGTATTGTTCAAGCACCATTGATTTTAATTGATTGGATAGTAGAAAAGGTAAAGGTGAAAGGAAAATGATATGTGATAGTTGTATTCACGCAGGAATATGTCAGTATTATGGGATGGTTACTGTTTGTTCAAATTATTTATTTGACCGATTAAGTGAAAATGAATCTAAGGTAAAGGTGAAAGGAAAATGAAGTATTTACATGTTCAGGATTGGAGGGCTTTTGGTTTGCTTTGGTGTTTGTTGATTGTTTGGGGTATTGGTGCTTTTCATAAAGCAGGATTGATATAAGGTAAAAGGAGTAGGTAAAAATGAATAATTGGATTGATGCCGAAAGTGGTTTACGTTGTAATTTCTTTTCAGGAAAAGATATTTTGATTTTATCTGTATTATGTTCGATTTGGTTTTTAGTTGTAGGATGGTTGATAAGGTAAAAGGAGTAGGTAAAAATGGTAAAAGATTGGATTGATTGGATAGCAAAAGAGTATGTTGGTAACAGAACAATCTTCGGCAAAGATGAATATGAGGCAGTCCAAAATGAGTTTAAAAATTATGTTAAAGCACATATAAAAGAGATGTGTGATAATTGTAATATAAAAAAACGACATGAAGAAGATGTTGCAGATGAAATAGTAAAACAGTGGTAAGGTAAAAGGAGTAGGTAAAAAATGAAAAAGAAAAACTGGAAGGCACTTTGGTATTGGTTTATTATGTTTTTAATACTTGGTTTAATGCAAATTATAACTAATATTATGTGGAAACCTTTTCAACCAGAAAAGGATGATTTGCATCCTGGTTTTGTTATACAGGTAACTGTAATCGGTGTTGTTTGGTTTGCATCATATTTTGTTATTGGCAATAGATATATTTGGAAAAAAGAAACTAAGGTAAAATATGGAGGTAAATGAACTTGAAAAGATTTCTAATAAAGCATTGGTTCATTCTTTTAATCCTTATTATGGTTATTCTATTAGTTACTCCTGTTCGTGATACTGTTTATTTTGAATATTTATTTTTAGGTTTGCTTATTTATGTTTCTGTTTGTATGTTCTATGATATGTTTGATACATTTCATAAGATTTGGAAACAACATAAAGGAGTAAGGTAAAATAGGGTGGATAGATGAAGAAACAGGTCGCTTTAGTTATAAACCCAAATACTGCGAACTGTCAATCATCCCACAATCCTAAAGGTAAGGTAAAACAGTAGGTGAAACAAAATGAATTTAATTATGTATCCAAATGAAGCAATACAAATAATTGCACAGGGAAAAGAAAAACAATCTATTACAATATGGATAGATGATAATGGAAAAATAAAACATAAGGTAAAACAACAAGGTTAGAGATATAACACATAATAAATACTAGAAAAATACTATATCCCTGACTTAATAAGGTTTAAAATAAAAACCTTGTATAAATAATAAAACAGGAAGGAGAAAAAAATGAACACAAAAGATGTAAAAAATAGTAAAAAAATAGGAGATAGACTTGATTTAATATTTGAAAGGCAGTCAGAACTTGAACATAAATATAAAGACATCGAAAAAAAGAATGGTTTTTATATACCAGAACATTTCAATCTGGATAATGCCCACGACCAACTATACATTAAAAATCTTACGCATAGGATAATAGAAGAACTTGAAGAGGGAATGAATTGTCTTAAAAATAAGCCATGGAAACAAGAACAGATGGAAACAGACCGTGAACATTTTGTGGAGGAACTGGCTGATGGCTTTCATTTTTATATCGCATTGCTTATTGCCTTAGATTTAACAGCAGAAGATTTGTTCCAAGTATACTTCAAAAAATCTGAAGTAAATAAATTCAGGCAAAGAAGCGGGTATTGATGATACAAGATAAATTAAACCTGGAATATAACAAAACAACAAAAGAAAGAATGGAAGAAATAAGACAATCTGTAAAAAAATGTAAATTGTGCGGAAAGGCCTGGGGAAATTCTGCAACAGGTTTTGGCAAAACAAATTCCCCTTTAATATTTTTTATCGGTCTTTGCCCTCATGTAAATCAACATCGGTTTGATGATGGAAAGGGGATAACAATTTTGAAAGAACAATTTGTAAGACATTCGTTCAACGACTACTATTTTGATAATTTATACAAATGCCAACCTCCGTATAAAGAAGATAAAGAAAAATCTGCAAGAAATTGTTTTGTTTTTCTTAAAAAACAGATAGATATAGTAAAACCAAAAAATTTGGTTTTGTTTGGCCATGCTGTTTCAAGTATGCTCACAAAAGAAGAATATCACTGGTGGAACAAATATGAAAGTATATTAGAAATACATGCTTGGACGATACCTCATTTTTCTGCTCCCCTTTATGAAGGAAATCCTTTAACATTAGAAATGTATTATGAAAAATTTTGGAAAATGATACAAGAAATAAAATAGGAGTTAAATAAAATGGAAAAAATAAATTTAATCAAAGAAGAAATCCCTATAGATTATCATTGTGATTGTTTTTTGTGCCAGCAATTTCTTGGAACAATAAAAAAAGAAGATGGAACATATTATTCTAAGACAGAAAGAAAAAAATATTATAAATATGATGGCAAACATATCGCCAAAACCCCTTTTCACGGTGCAGCATATGCAATAGAAAATTTTACAAAAAAAGGAGATTATGTTTTTGACCCAACAATAGGTTCTGGAACAACCGGAGTTGAAGCAGTTAAACGAGACAGAAATATCGTGGGGATAGAACTTGAAGAAGATTATTATTTCGTCGCAGAACAAAACATTATGGCAAACACAAAAGACAAAAAATTAGTTTCACTGTATAACGGCGATGCGAGAATGTCTTTTACTTTCTTAAATGAACTTAGTAATAAACCTTTTCTGCAATTAGTTTTCAACAATCCCCCTTATTCAGGAGATGTCAATCAAATAGAATTTGGTAAACAGGGGATTAATTATTCCGACAAAGATAAAAATCTTGCTTTTTTGAAAGAAACAGATGCATATTATAAAACAATCTCTGACATTTACAAACAGGCTTATGATTATTTGTTGCCCGGGGGATATTTTTGTATCATGGTAAAAGACATGATGAGAAATAAACAACCTTATCTCTTACATTACCATTTAGCCTTTTGTTTAACTTACGGTAATAAGATAAATTATCAAGGAATGATATTATTGCCACATTATCCTCCTACTTTATTTATGAACACCTACCAAAAAAAGCATCCCGAAATAAAAAAAATACCTAGATATCAGACAATGCTTGTTTTTAAAAAGGAGGAAGAATGAGATATTTTATTTGTGAAAAAGGACATTCTTTTGTTGTCCAGGCTTTCATGCTTAAAAATGAAAAAAAGATTTACTGTACACGTTGTAGTTCAACAAAGTTAGAAGAAATAACAGAAAAGGAATACAAAAAAAACACAGGAAGACTGCCTAAAAAACATAAAACAAAAAAGATATTGCTTCCTACATTAAGAAGCAGATATGGGGATAAAAGAATGTTTAAAAAAGAGCGGGGAGTATTAGTGAGCAATGAAAATGAGATGAAATAAAATGAGAATTTACAAAGATTGTTATGAAATGGTAAAAGAAGTGGAACGAGACCTATACGAAATGGGGATAAAATATCAGTCGACAACAGTCCAAGATAAACAAGTAGACAAAAACAAAAAATATGAGACATTAGAACTACCTGGTTATTGCTATAAAATTACAAATTTGGCTAAGCCAGAAATAGAAATAATGCTAGAATATCTAAGCCCATATCTTAATCTTGACTGGGTTAATGAAGAATTAAAAGAACGTATATCTCAAGAATTACTTAATCCAGGAAAATCTTACAAATTATCTTCGTTATGGCAAGAATATTTGCATGACGATTCATTCTCTTACACGTATAATGAACGTTTTAGAGACCAGATACCATACATATTAAAAGAACTTAAAACACGTTTAAACACGAGACAAACAGTTTTGACAGTATATGATAAACATTTGGACTTAAAAAATCTAGGGGGAAAGGCTAGGATTCCCTGTTCTATGCATTACCAATTTATGATAAGGAACAATTGCCTTCATCTGATATACGTAATGAGAAGCTGTGACTTTCTTAAACATTTTGCTTCTGATGTTGCTTTGGCAATAAAATTACAGCAGCACATACAAAAAGAATTAGGTCCAACAATAAAACTAGGTACCTTTACCCACATTATTGGTTCTTTGCATGCTTTTCAGAAAGATTTAGAAAAAAAAGGAATTTTTTAGAGATAGCAATTAAAAAGGAATAAAAAAGTATTTAAAAAAGAAAAACAGTATCCTATTATAAGAGGAAAGAATATGGGAAAAAGAATATATGGTTTACGTTCTATTCAAATTGATGAAGAAGCCTGCCGACAAAAAAAATGGTTTGCCGAAAAAAATAAAATAATTCCTACTGAAAAAAGCAAATTGTTTGATAAAAATGGAAATTTTGTATCTCCTTTAAAGAAAAAGGAAGAACCATGAAATTACGTTTCACATCATCAATAGATGCATTCAAAAAGAAACGGCAAGATGTGAATAGGAGGGATAAAGGAATCACAACTTTTCCTCCCCGTATCCTCTTGATGTATTTGTGCCGTGATTCCTGTGTCCTTCTCAAAAAATGGAAGAGGAAGAATTTAAAAAAGAAAAAAGAAAAAAGACATCCCATCCTTTCCTATCATTTTTCACCTTTTTTCATTTCTCCTCGTTCTTCTTCTTCCTCAACTTTAACTAGGATTTGAAAAATATAAAAATAGTAGAAAAAAGTTTAAATATAATACAATATTATCTTTTTTCTGATTAAAAAGGAAATAAGTATATGACAAAATCGAAACAAAAATTTTTTGGTTATTCTCGTGTTTCTTCAAAAACTCAAGTAGCAGGAACAAGTCTTGATAATCAAAAAGAAAAAATAAAAAAATATTGTGAATTACATGATTTTGAATTAATAAAAATATTTGTAGATGAGGGATTGTCCGCTTATAAAGAACGGCCAAATTTTGAAAAAATGATGCAAACATTATATGAAAATGAGAATATTTCAGGTATTATAGTAAATGATTTAACAAGATTCGGTAGGTCCACTTCTGAATTATTATTTCTAATTAATCAAATGACATCAAAAAATAAGACCTTTATAAGTATTAAAGATAATTTTGATATCGGTTCAAAAACAGGTAAATTGTTACTCGTTGTATTATCGGCAATTGCTGATTTTGAACGAGATACAATTCGAGAACGAATGATTGATGGTAAAGAATGGGCAAAAATTCATGGAACTAAATCAGGTAAACCAATGCATAGACCCCTTTTAATTATAGATTGGGATAAAGTAAAAGAACTTAGGATTTTAGGATTATCCTGGGTTAAAACTGCTAAATATTTGAATATATCGGCTAAAACATTAATTAATAGAACCAAAAAAGAATATCCTGTTTTGTGGTTAAAATGAAAAAATGGAAAGAAACTATTAAAAAATTAGAAGAAGAAAACAAAGAATTAAAAAGACAACTTTGTCTTCCAAAAAAAAATTTAAAAGGATATTCAAGACAAACTATTTTAAATAGAGATAATAATCGTTGTAGACTTTGCGGAAGTTCACAAGAAGAATTAACAATTCATCATTTAACGCCAAGGGCAAACGGCGGGAATAATGCAATTTGGAATCTTATTTCTGTATGCGAGGCATGCCATATGTTCATGCATTGTAATCCTAAAATTATTGGAGAAAGAAAAAAAATGCATAAAGAAAAAATTTATCTAGGGTTAAATAATGCAAAAAATAATGGAAAGCATATAGGAAGACCAAAATGGAAATTTTTTGATGAAGACTTAGCAAGAAAATTGCTCAAGAAAGGAAAAAGCCAAAGAGAAGTTGCTAAACTTTTAAAAGTTTCACCAACGACGATAAACCGTTTCCAAA
>CAZWDF010000002.1:0-31568 GCA_964632335.1 uncultured Candidatus Saccharibacteria bacterium
TGCTATTGACCAGTGGTCGATACATCCTCCAAAATTTAAGGCATAGGAGCAAAGACTAATGGGTAAGACAACCGAACTTATAATCATGTTTGTCGTAGTGGTCGTGGCGGTCATCGTAGCTGGCTGGATTAGCAAAAAGATAATCCCAGCATAGTGAGAATGGAGTGCTGACGCATTAGGGCAGAGCGACTTTTACAGAAAGCCTATCTGCCCTAATTTCTAGTCGAAGACTCTTCGAGTTAGGAACTAAACATGCAGTGGGACAAGTTACTCATAATCGTTTTACTGGTTGCGATAGCAGTCATGCTTCACAAGTTAGTCACCCGCAACTCTACTTTGAAAACTACAGCATCTAAGACTCCGCTAGGGGTAGCTACAGAAGCCACAACGGCACAAGAAGCACTGTTGTTAGCTTATCCAAATTGTAGAACTATTTAGGAGGTAATGAACTATGGCAGTTGCAGTACTCAGGTCAATCAAATCAGAGATATTTTACCTAACGCAAGCGGATGCCACTGCCCAAACGGATTCCCAAGTAGAAAATTACGCTTTGCGGTATACCTATGCACCGATTTGGAAATATCAAGTCCCGGTGAACCAAGAGTTTGTCTTGGCTCCAGAGCACAAGCTCTCAGTCTATATTGAGGACGATGAAAGTAGCCCTGCCGAATGGCGTAGTACGCAAAAAGTGAGGGTTGAGTGGTGGGATGCTAGTCTCAAAAAGATGGAGATTATCTGGGAGGGTCGCTATATATCATGTAAAGAGGAGCAGGATCAAGATAAGATGGCACGTCTTGATATTATAGGTGGTGAACCGCTAGAAGTGAAATCTGGGGATTGGATTATTATTGCTGGTATGTCTGATGACACGCTGTATACGATTGATGTCTCAGATAGCCGATTTACCCTTGAATGTCGAAGGTTTAGACCGACCCTAATCCAATAGAGGAGGCAAATATATGAAAGAAGTCAAATTTCAACTGACTGACCTAGACCCCAACATCACGGAAGATGGTGTTTTTGGGGCTGCTAAGTGGTGCGATACTTGGAGCTTCCAATGCCCTGAAAATATGGGCATTTTGCTGAAACCGGGGGACTACTTCTCCATGAAGATGTACGACACTGGTGATGCTGAAATGGCTGCCCCAGATGCCCAGGTCAAGCTCGAAGTTCGTGACCCCTCTGGTCAGGTAGTAGGTGTTGTCTTCCCACCTGAAAACTACCTTAGCGTAAAGGAATTTCAGCAATACTCCAAGATGGCACAGCTTTGGATAGAGCAACCAATCCTGGTCACTCCCCGCAGCAAGATTGTCGTTATGACCAAGGATGATCTTGGTACGGATGCAAGTGGTATTGTTCTGAGTTATGCCCGGCTGATAACAACTAAAGTGCTAGGCACATTCGCCAAGGGGCAATCACCAAGCCTACCGAGTATTGAGCCTTTCGTTATCATGCAAGAGGATTCCGATGTAACGCAAACAAGTAGCACCGCTGGGAGCCTGACTGACCTATTCGTCTATCGAGTACCAAAGGGCAGAGCGATAATTCTGAGACCGAGCGATGTCTTTGCCTGCTATCTCTATAACACTTCTTCCGCGGTCGCAACCAATACCTGCCCGGTAAAACTCGAAGTCCGCGATGCCACTGGCTTAGAGAAAAAGCCCATTCTTGGACCGCTTCAATACGGTAGCTTCCAGGGAGAGTTCCAGGATAAGGACAAGCTCGTTCACCTTGACATCAACGGCGAACTGACAGTAGTGGAGCAGGAATACATCGCCTTGATGGTAAACAACGCTGTAGCGATAAACTGTGCTACGAGCTACATGTCGCTTCGTTGCCATATCCGGAGATAAAGGAGGCTGCCTAAATGGTTATGACGGCAGTTAAAGAAGAGCGATTCGAAGTAAACCCGGCATCAACGGGGATAACCGAGCAAGATGGTAGGGGTACTAATTGGTGGGATATTTGGGACTTCAAAGTGTCTCTAAACCAGGTCGTTATCCTGCGCCCCACGGATGTATTTTCGTGCTACCTTGTGGGTGACGATGCCGCCGCGATGCCTAACGCCACGAAAGTTCGGGTAGTCAAGCGGGATGTCGCTAATGAGGACTCTATACCTATTCTCCCGGTGGTGAATTATAAGCAGGCTCAGGAGTTTGCCGATAAGAACTTACAGATGCACCTTCGGGCTCTGGGTGGAGTTATGGAGGTGGTAGCAGAGGAGCATATCGTAGTTCAGGTTTCCGGGGCTGATGCTACGGGAACTGGAGATACCGATGCTTCGGCATCTCACTTCAAGATATTTTGCACCAGAAGGAGAAAGTCGCTCTAAGTAACGATAACTTTAGCTGGGCTACCTTGGTAGACGGTAGCTTCGCAGGGAGACTACCAGGTAAAGGTAGCCTCCCTATTTGTTTTTAGGAGAAGAGGGCAAGTCAATGGCAAAAATGAGTAAGGCTGAGGCAAAGAGAATAGCACAGAGAAATGGTATCAGCTTCAATGTAGGCTATCATACACTTCGCTCAAGCCAAACTGAACTATTGTCTGAACTCGCTAAGAAGACAGGTTATAGGAAACCAGCAAGTGCTAGTGGATCAAGAGCAAGGTATTTCTTCTATTACCTTGCCAAGAGATAAAAGGCAAAAGGACGGAAATAATATCCGCTTCCTGGAGGGCATGACATGACAATAGCATTTACAAGAGCAACTAGAATAGATGAGATAGATCCGAGCTATCTTCCCGATAACGATACCCTGAGCTTCGGCGATGATTTCCCCATGAACATAGTCTGGGATACCAAAGACGCTAATGCCAATATGGGGAAAATCAACCTACCGAGTGGCGGAGCGATTGATGTGCCGGTACTAGCAATAGGCATCGGGATCATAGACGTTGACCTTGGCTGGGCTAATGGGGTAACAGAACCATCAATAGCCATTGTTGACGCTGACCGAGATAGCTACATCACTTTCGGATTTGCTTCAGACGATAATGCCCAAATCCAAAAAGGTGGTAGCGCGTGGTTTTCCATGAGTCTCGGTGGTACTGTGCCAGCAACCGTTGACCATAGTTCGGGACTAACTGGGGTAAGCGCAGTCTATAATGACCTCGGCACTCTTGTCTCTAATCAAACCTATCGAGGCATCTACGGGCGATGGAATGTCAAAAGCACCACGCCGTCTAACCCTACCTGCGAAGTAACAGGCATTGAAGGGGCTGCTGGGTCGGCTATCAATGACGAGGCGATAACCTTCCGAGGCGGGTATTTTAGAACTTACATTGACACTGACACATTAGCAACTGCCTCCATGCGCACCAATGTTGGCTGTGAAATATCAGCGCGCGCTGCTTATCTTGGTGGAACTGAGGCAACGGCTGAGGGTGGCACAGCCTTTATCGGCGCTCGCATCTGGATGGCCCCCTATTTCAGTGACGCTAGCATAGGGAATATAAACAACTTCCACGCCTTATGGATAGTAAACGAGGCAGACGGAAAGACTGTCACAAATGCCATAAAGATAGATTCGAGCACTTATGGCGGTGGATTCTCCTATGCTTTCTACACCGATGGTGGGCGCTTCTATCAGGTCGTAGACGGCTCTGTTAATGGCTCTCTTCTTCAAGCTGCGGATAGTTCGGCAACTGGCTGGAATCTTATTGAGGCAAGGGCTGAGGACTATCGGACACTAACAAGTAGCCAGGAATATAAAGGGGCTTATGTCCGCTACAACGTGCGGTCTACTACTCCCAGCAATCCCACCTGTGAAGTCACTGGTATTGAGGGCGTAGCAGGTAGCTATATTGCCGATGAAGCTATAACTTTCAGGGGCGGCTACTTCCGCACCTATATCAATGCAGACGCTACCTCCACCATGAGAACTGCCGTGGGTTGCGAGATTTCAGCCCGGGCAAGTTATAGCGGCGGAACGCAATGCGTTGCTGAAGGTGGGACTGCCTTTGTGGGAGCCAGGATTTGGATGGCCCCATACTTCACTTCGGGGTCTATTGGGAACGTTAATAACTTTCATGGCCTCTGGATTGTCAATGAAGCTCCAGGTAAATTCGTTACGAATGCCATTAAGATAGATGCCACGACCTATAACAGTGGATTTACCTACTGCTTTAATACTGATAGTGGCAAATTCCGCATGGCTCTTGATGGGAGCGAAGCTGGTAGTGGCTTGCTAGCCGGGGAGACTGCAACTGCTACTGGCGATGATTGGTTCTATCTTCAGGTTGATGACTGCCGTACCCTGACTTCCCTACAAACCTACCGGGCAGCTTACATCCGAAACAACATTCGCTCGACTACCCCTTCCAATCCCGCCTGCGAGGTTACGGGAATAGAGGGAGTCGCGGGAAGTTACATCGCTGACGAAGCTATCACGTTTAGAGGGGGCTACTTCAGGACTTATACCAACGCCGATGCCACGAGCACAATGAGGACGGCGGTAGGATGCGAGATAAGCGCCAGAGCATCATATTCTGGAGGGACAGAATGCGTAGCGGAGGGCGGCACGGCTTTCGTTGGGGCAAGAATCTGGATGGCTGGCTACTTTACCGATGCTTCTATTCCAAATGTAAACAATAGCCACGCTCTTTGGATTGTCAACGAAGTTCCACACGGAGCGAATTGGGCTAAATATGTTGATAGAGCCATCACCATAGACTCCAATACTTACGGAGCAGCTTTTAACTACAACTTCTACACCGATACGGGCAAGTTCTACATGCACCTTGATGGAGCGGTAGCTGGTTCCGGTGTAGTAAAAGGTGAACGATTAAGCACTTCTGGTGACGATTGGATGTCGGTGATAATAGACGATTACCGAACTCTTACTTCAGATCAGACCTATAATGGAGCCTTCTTCCGCTATAATATCCGCTCTACGACTCCTGGGGCTCCTCAAATGGAGGTCAACGGCATTGAAGCCGTAGCATCGACTTACGTTGCTGATGGCAACCTTCTGAGTATGCGAGGTGGTCATTTACGCTGCTACATTCAGCCTGGGGCTACAGCATCAGCAAAGACTTCGGTAGGTGCGGATATATCGGCCAGAGCTTCTTATAATGGCGGAACAGCCTGTCAAGCCTTAGCGGGTACTTGTTTTACTGGTCTCCGAATATGGATGGCTCCGTATTTTACCGGCGGCACAGTAGGTAACATTAATAACTTCTGGGGCTTGTGGATATTCGGTGAACACTCTAGCCAACGAAACGCCGATGCTGCTATATTCATTAGTGATGCTGGAGGTGGTTATGTTGATGGTATCCGAATCAGCTCTGTTCTTTCGGGTTATGGTATAGACCTAAACGGTTCAACGATAGCTACAGCAGACATTAGGATGAATAACGGTTGCGTGATAAACAACGATTTGGTCGATAGGATAATGATTGGGGCAGCTATCGGGATATGCAATGACGCGGCGCCGTCTGCCAATGCTCCAGCTAATGCTTGCGTCATCTACTTTGACGGTACGAACATAAAAGCAGTGAACGCTGCTGGAGCACACGCTACATTAGATAACGCAGGATTCGCTTAATGAGGAAAGGTAATGCAACTAATAACGAGAGAAAATCCAGCTACCGTTGTGTTAGTAGGTAGAGAGATGAGCCAAATGGCTCAAGGTGAGAACTTAAAGATAAAGGTGGCTGGCGTTGAAACTCTTAATACTGAAGTGCCACACGGGAAAGTGTGGGTGGTTGATATATCTGTGACCATAAAGGAAACTGCGGCTTAATAGGAGGTAAAAGGTGAAGAGAGTCAAAATCGATGACAAGCCTAAGACTATTCTAGGTAAGGCTTTCAGGGTAACGAATCCCGAAGGCGAAACATTTGGGGAGACTTATGTTTGTGAGCGATGCGGTAATGAGATAGTCGTGCAGAAGCCAAAGATGATTGAAGAGGCAAGTTTGGTTGACCTCTTGAAGTTGCTAGTTCTTTCAATCCCCCGGCAGAAATGCACCATGCAGGACTCCATAAACGCCTTTGACTTCATGCAGCAGTCAAAGGAGTCCCAGGACGGCGTTCTAGCACTTACGGACGGCATACACGATTGGCTAAAGAAGGCTGTCAAGGAAAACGGGACTCAAATCTTTGGAGTCAATGCCAATGCGATAGAGAAGGCTTTGGAGAATTTCGAGAGGGTAAAGGAAAGCAAGGGGAAGTGATGTTTGACCCAACATCAGCACTATTAGGTGGCGCGGCTGCCTGGATACTCAAGCCTGGCAATGGTAGCAAGGCTATTACTGCACAACTACTTGAAAAGTTAAGTGCGGATAAGCCTAGCGTCTATGATGTGCTGACTTATGATGCTTTGGAAGCCAGGGACAATAAAGAGATAACTGTAGCTGGGGATTTTATCAATGTGGTGCATTACCCAACAACCGTTCCTTTCTATATCAGGCTGAATGAAAAGGACAACCCCGCAATAGACTTAAATAGGCTGAAGACTATTCGCTACCCATTCTACCGCTTCTTTCTGACTAACATAGCTGGTGCGGGAACGATAATCTTGAAGGTAGGTAGGGGCTTGCAGCTTGAAGAAGAGAGCTATGGCATAGACGAACTAGCAGCGCGCATGGCCTCCCCAGTCACCTTTGACCGAAGGGGAGAGGTTATCTGGATAGAGAATTTTGAGAATAGCACAAATAAGTTAGTCACAGTAACGACTGCTCCCCACGCTAGCACCTTTGCCATATCGACTACAACGGCTCGAAACGGGGCAAGCTCAGGTTTACTTAGTATAGCAGTAGGCGAAACACTAACTGTCAGAAAGACCTTGGGCTTGACGCACCTATCGAAAGTAGGGCTCGAAATATCCTTTACCCTAAGCGATTCCATCAACAATATCACTGCTAGCATCTATGTCAATGACGGTTCTTATTTACATTGGGCTTCTATTCGCTACCTTGAAAGCGACTCGAAACTGTATTACTACAATAGCGCCGGTGGTTTTACAGAGCTATATGAAACGCTTGATCTGGCAATTGCAACGCAGACCTTTCATACGCTGAAGTTCGTTGTGGATTTAACCACTCACAAATATGTGAGGATGATGCTAGACAATATAGCCGTTGATATGTCAACGCTGGCTTACTATTATGCGGCCTCCGTGTCGTCACCATCGGCAGCCTTCCAGCTTGCCGTAGAGAACAATGCCATAGGTACGCAATATATCTATCTTGACGACATGATAGTAACGCAGAACGAACCATAAGGAGTAAGCATGGCAGATATAGCGATAACATTCACGAAATACGAAATAACTAATGATGGGGTTGCCATGCTCTTTACGGTGGTAAATCCACTACCCGGGCAACCTGAAAGCTATACCATAACGGCAACCAGGGCGGAACTTGTAACCATTACGACAATGCCGGAGCTAAAGGCATTTATGAAAGCGAAGTTAAAGGCAAAGATAGCCTCTGACTTAGCTGCACAGAAGCTAGATGGTGCAGTAGGGCAAACCATAGTTTTATAAAGTCGAAGACTTTTTGAGGAGAATATCATGGTAATGAAAGCAACTCCAAGAATGCCACCGATACCGAAGCTAACCGAAGTCAGAACGGTTCAGCGCTTCGCGGTAGAGAATATCTACATGCCAAGTGCTAATACCGAATACCCCTGGAATGTACCCTTCGGCTGCAAGCGGTTTATTATCACTGTCCGGGACGGCACGGCTGTAAGAGTTGCCATGGAGCCCAAGAAAGTAGCAGGGAGCGACTACCCCTACTTCACTCTCGACACCAATGGCTACTGGCAAGAGAGCGACCTTGATATCCAGACGGATGATTTCTTTATCTACTTCGCTTGTGCTTCGGCTGCCAAAACAGTTGAGATAATCATCGGAATGTGAGGGCAAAGAAATGGGACTAGGCGTTAAGAAAATAGACATAGCTGCCATAACAGAAGCGAGGCTGGCGGAGCTTGATGCCGCCAATATGCCTGCTGACCTTGATGTGGTAAAGGCGGATACGCCTTATATTGCTGATCTCGCCTTGCCCACGACTCCTACTACGGGGTCACTAGGTAGATTAGCCAAGGATTATCTCACTGGCGATGCCTACGCTCGATTGGGAGCACCTGCTGGAGCAAGCGCGGCGGTGGATATTGCGGCAATCAAAACCGATACCGCCTCTCTTAAAATTCAAGCTCATGCTACGGGAACGCAAACAGCTACCGTAACCACAGAGCACTTCTTATCTTCGCCAAATGTCGCAGGGGCTTTTATGCTAGTGGTAGACATGATAAACATGGCGGCTAACGATGTTGTGGAGCTTCGGGCCTATCAAATGGTGCTTACAGGCGGAACAGCTCGGGTAGTCTACTTTATGGCTTACTATGGGGCTCAGGCTACCGATGAAATGATAACGGTATCCGATATAGTCTACAACGAATTGGCAGAGACAAATGCTGTGAGGTTTAGCTTGAAACAGACATTTGGGACGGGTAGAGCTTTCCCGTGGAAGGTACTTAAACATGCCTAAGTTTCCTAATAAGCTAGTTCTCCCTACTGGTCTTATAACTATATCGCCTTACTCTTTAGAGAGTACAGGAGCAGGTTCGGGTAGTTGGGGGGCACCAGCTAGTGCAGTATGGGCATCAGCTAGTAGGGCAATTTATATTCCTTTCAGGATTTCCAAGCCTATTGCTGTTGTTAACCTATACTGCTTCAACGGGGCAGTGGTTAATGGGAATATAGACCTTGGCATATATGATGTGGCTGGTACTCGCATTGTTTCTACTGGTTCAACAGCGCAGGCTGTGATTAACTCCCTTCAGGCAGTAGCCATAACATCAACTGTAATAGGGCCTGGTATGTTCTACATGGCGATTGCACTAGATGGTACTGTAGGAACTATTTTTACGAGTAGAGCTGTGGGTGCTATTCCCCATAGAATAGCTATGGGTATGGCACAACAGGCAGCCGCTTTCCCTTTGCCTGCTACGGCCACATTCGCTACTATCACTGATAATAGCCTGCCTGTTGCTGGCCTATCAAGAAGGTCGGTGGTATAAATGAGTAATTGGCCTATCCCGACATTTGAACCTCTAGTAACAATAAATCCTTGGTCAGAGGAGAGTATAGGTGATGCCATTACTTCGGCAGGAGGGTCAGCTATCAGTCAAGCAGCATCCACCGCTTGGCCGACTGCTAACTTGGCCCTATATGTACCATTCCAAGTAAGAAAACCTATTGTAGTAGTAAAGATGTTTTGTTACAACGGGGCTGCGGTAGCTGGCAATGTTGATGTTGGAATATATAGTGAATATGGTACAAGAATAGTCTCTATTGGTTCGACTGCACAAGCTGGGCTGAGTGCGATACAAGAATTTGATATTGCCGACACATTATTGGGGACAGGGATTTTTTATATGGCAATAGCTTTGGATGATGCAACAGCCACAGCAACCATTCGGAGAGGGACAATGGCGGCTAATGCTATACCAGCCATAACAGGTATGGCACAAGAGCAACTAGCATCTGTTACCTTACCTGCCACAGCTACTTTTGCCAGCATCGCAGGGAACTATATCCCTGTATTCGGTCTAACAGTGAGAACATTGATATAAAGGGGGAACGATGGGACTTCAAGCAAGCGCAACGATGGTATTTAATAGCTATGAGGTAATAGATAATGGCATAAATCTACACTTCGTTTGTTCTAACCCAGGTGGCGGAGAACCTAGTGATTATTATGTTTTAGCTACAGATGCCGAACTAGCCACCATAACCACGCAGGTGCAGCTGAAGACGCTAGTGACTACCAAATTACAACGCAAGCTCAGAGCGCAAGGAATAGCGACAAAGCTCGATGCACTCATCGGGCAAAGTATTACTATATAGGAGGTCAAAAATGGGTAAAATCGTAAACAGGGTAATTGAGGGGCTCCAGTGGGCGGTAAAGATCATTGAGATCGCTGTGACCATTCAGCAAGCTGTTCTCAACGGCATTAACCGAATGCTCGAAGACCTAAAGGAGGAATAGGGCAATGGAAAATATCAACGCAGTAGGTGCTTTCGTAGCCCTAACCTTTCTAGCGGTTTTTACTGAGTGGCTAAACGAGAGGCTATTCGGCGGCTGGCTTAAAGGCAAGCAGATGATTGCTACCGCAACCGTTATCGGGCTTGCCTTGACCTGCTCAATAAAGATCGGCGGTCTAAGCCTTCTGGGTATTGATGCTAGCGCGTGGGTAGACAGGGTAATTACTGGGCTTGTAGTTGGTGGAGGTAGCAACGCCGTACACGCTTTCTTCAAGGATAAATTAGGCAGAGTATAAGGAGACCAAAATGAGCAGAGGTAAGTTGCCCTGGGTAAGTGCTGTAGTGGAAGTCGTGGGGATTGCTGTGATAGGTGGGGGCATTGCCTTGGAGATTGTCTATGAGGCAGATATTTATTGCTGGGTCATTACTACCAGCTCACTTCTTCTAGCCAGTGGCGGCTTACTCTGGGCAAAAGTCTATAGAGCGAGGTAAAGATATGGCTTATGAACTTCAGTCTGAAAAGTACTATGCCGCTTGGTATCCTTACAAGGGTGAGTATGAGATAGCTGTCTCAGATATTACCTTTGACCTACCTGATCAGCTATTACCCGAAGGATGGATTAGTAAAATCCATGCCCTTTTCGTGGATAAATTCAAAGAGTATGGCGAAACGATGCTCTACATGAAGACAGAAGTAGACAAAAGTGCTACATGGCAGACTAGGTTCAGAGTAACCACCTATTCGCACCCTGGCGTTCTAATAGTTTTAGGGGTCATTGCGGCGCTTATCGCGCTTGTTTTGCTTGCATCAATGGTCTGGAACATCTCAACAGCTATTAAGACAATAAGTGAAAACCCTGTGCTATCATGGGGCTTTCTACTCATTGCCATAGCCGCTGTTGCCGTTGTCGGAGCGGTGATTTACTACCTTTACAAGACAGGAAAATTCGCTTAGGAGGTAAAACATGGCACAAAGTAAAGCATTGGCAAAGTTACCCTTGATGGAGAAGGGGTGGGCTAGGTTGTTAGCTGGAGTCGCCGCGGGTTGGCTAGTCAACTATGGTTGGCAAAAGGGTAAACTACCAGGGTATGGCAAGATAGTTTTCCAACTGCCCAAAGGAAGCCCAGAAGCAGGAGAAGTGTTTGCTGTAGCCTGGGACAATCTTGCTGAAGTAGGCATCGGTATAATTCTCCTACTCTTCGTAGACAAGATGTTCGGTCTGGGATTTGTCCTTGGTATAGTGCTGGTTAAGGCACTAGAGTATGTCCCAGGATACCGGAAGGCACTTAAACTTTAAGGGATAGCCTCAGACTATTTAGGAGGGGGAATAGTGCTGGAGTACAGGGTCTTCATTGGCACTTATGGCAACGGTACAACTAACCCTAGCCCTGGGTCTGTTGTCGTTCCATCGGGAGTTGCATTAACGATACAAGCGATCCCCGGTGATGGGACTTACCCTACGCGCCTATGGTTCTGGATGGTTAATGGCGTTGTAGTTAGTAAAAGTAGCGCCATCACGGTAAAGGACGCATGTAGAGTAGAAGCAAACTTTTACACAGAGGGGTGGACTCCAGGCATAGAGCCTCCGATAGCACCGCCTGACGAAATAGACCAAACGCCATTTGTACCCCCTGGTGGTGGAGGGGGCAGTAAGATTATCTGGGCTATTGGGCTCTTTGCCATAGCTATTGCCATATTCATTATTGCGTCAGGGAAGGGGAAGGGAAAATGAACATACAACTAACCATAGGGCTAAATGAGGTAGTCTATCCCGGGGTAACCATGCCAATTGCCGATGCTGTAGCCTCCATAGCTACCACGATAAACGCTGTTTGGTACTACGACAAGATAGCTGACAAGTGGCTAGGCTATGCTCCCTCAGCCCCATCATGGGCAAATGACCTAGCAACCGTTACGAAAGGCGAGACCTATAGTGTGACGGCCTTAGAGAATTGTACCTGGGTTATCGACACAGGGCAACCGAAGAGCGATTGGTGGAAGATTATTGTGGCGGTACTGATGCTCGTGGGCTTGATAGCCCTAGCGGTTTTATGGGGGAAAATTGAATGAAAAAGACCGACTTAGCCTATATTGCAGGGCTCTTTGATGGCGAAGGCTGTGTTTCTTTCAGCACTAGCAAATATAAACCAAGGGGTACTGTTAGCCACCAGATTTTAGTAACCCTAGGCAATACTGAGGAGTACCCTATTCAATGGCTTCACCTATGCTATGGCGGTAGCATTTATGTCCGGAAGCCTCCAAAACAATTCCCACGAGCCAAAACACTTTATGTATGGCGGTTACTATGCCAAGAAGCCTGCAATTTTTTGAAGGATATTGAGCCTTATCTAATTATCAAGAAACCCCAAGCAACTATAGCTATTAAGTACGGCGAATCTCTTAGGGTTGGGGGATACAAGGGTCACCCCAAGACTGAAGGGGAAAGGGCTGTTGATGAAGCCTATAAAATTATGATAAGCAACCTCAACAAGAGGGGAAAGCATGATATTGATGTCTCAACTAAATAAGATAGGACGGGAATAGAATGGCAATCCAGACTGCCGCCGGCATAGGCATGGCTCTTATCGCGAGTGAGCATTTTTACTCTACGATGCTATCAAGCCCTCCAACAACTGAGAAGTTCTTTTCTGATACTGACGAGGGCAAGGCAAAGACTAGGCATATGTATTTGACGGCTACAGCCTTATCTATAGTCACGGCGGTACTATTGAGCTATATCTTAAAAGAGCCTTGGCCGTTGGTTGCTACCATTGTTCTTTGCATAATTTATATTTACATCTATGAAAGGGCTTTAAGGGGCGAGGTCTAATATGCTTCAAATAACGAGAGTTTGGGCTGAACCATCAAGCCTAAACGCTGGCGGAAGCACCACTATCAACGTAGAAGTGCAGAACCCGGACACCAATGCAGTATCGGGGCGTTGTAGTGTCGCTATCTTAGCTACGGATTACCCGTCTGTGGGGCAGGACTCTTACGACCACGGCTGGGAGAAAGCCATAGCCCTTGCCTCGCAAGAGACAAAGGTCTTCCCCTTTGCCGATTCTGGGCTAAAGGCCCCATACGGTAGAAGCTGGGCGGCTCGCGTAACTTTGATGGTAGATACGACAATACTAGACACGAAAACCTTTGACAATATCTATGAGGTTAAGGCAATTATACCGCCAACGAAGCAAGAGATACCTTGGGTGTGGCTTCTCATTGGAGTAGTCGCGATTGTAGGCTTCGTGATAGCAACAAAGGAATAAAAGGAGGTGGGGGTGAATTTAGGTAAAATAGATACGATACTTTTCGCAATCCTAGTTCTGGTAGTGCTCATCGAGTTTTACTGGACATGGCAAGACAGAAAGAAAGGAATTCAAAAAGCAGGAGGCGTGTTATGAACACAAAAACAATCATCTTGGTAGTGGTCACTCTGGGAATAATAGGGCTCATCCTCTGGTTTATGAGGCAGGAGAAGAAACAAACGGGGTTGATGCTGCAAATCATCGACAACAAGACGGGAAAGACACTCGAAGCTCACTCGCCAGTCGACTTGCTCGAAGGCGGCTCATACACAATACGAGCCAAGGTCACCAACACCAGCACAAAAGCTGGCGTGGGCGTAAACGCTCACCTTGCTACGAACCTGGTACTGTCATACACAGACGCAGGCGGAGCAACTAGACTCATAAACTCCAAAACCGATGATGTTTTTTACATCGCCGGGGCAGCTCGTGTTATAGACCTAGTGGTAACGATACCATCTGATGCCGCAGGGCGTTATGGAGAAGCAATCGCTGTGGTTACTTCCATGGATGTTAACCAAGAACTAGCTCGCAAAACCATCCCAACAAAATATATAGCTGCTCCGTTCGTTTACGGAGTTTCGCTTGAGTGGGCGGTAATCTAATCCTTTAACTAGGGGAGGTTGACAATGGCAAAAGCGGATAAGTACCAGGTCGAAGACTCTATTCGAGCTGCCAAATGCCCGGATTGTGGTCAATTCATGGATAAAGTCCAGGTAGTAGTCATAGCGCAGATTTCCGAGGGCTTGGTTAAGCCGTCTGTGGTAGCTGTAACAGGCTGGGTATGCGCTAAGTGCTGTGAGGAGTAGAATATGCCACTAAAGCAATTCTGCTGTAGCATTTGTGGGAGATGTGCTCCTAAGAAGCTCTTGGAGCATAGTCAATTTACTAATCGCTTAGCCTGGTTGCGCCGCCATAGGGCGAAGTATCACCCAAAGGCTTTTAAGAAGTCAGTCAAGAAGGCCGTAAAGACTAGGAAGGGAGGTTAGGAATGATAAAGATTCTCAGAGTAACGGCTATCCCAAACACAGTGCCAGATGGAGGGTCATGCACAGTAGTGCTCGAACTTAGTTCAGACCAGATTGGTAAGGTTTATGCCCGCATGATGTTCGGTGTATCTGGCTCTAACGGAGAAGAATTTTCTCCAGACCAGAGTTTCGAGAGGGCTATAACTACCAGCATAGACCGCACAAGCTCGCATCCGTGGAAAATAAAAGTTAGACCGTGTTACGGTAGGAGTTGGGTTTGTAGGGCCTATATCTACAAGACAAGGCTACCTAATGGCAAACTCGAAGATGAGATTGACCACCTGTTTGTTGACCCGATATACCAAGTTACTTAGAAGGGAGGTTAGAAATGCCAGAGAAGAAAACGCCAAAGATAATTAAGCCAAAGGTCAATGTACCGCAACCGCAAGTACCAGGCACTACACCTGGAAGAAAAGAT
Organism: uncultured Candidatus Saccharibacteria bacterium; assembly: GCA_964632335.1. Lineage (GTDB taxonomy): Bacteria > Patescibacteriota > Minisyncoccia > Minisyncoccales > CAZWDF01 > CAZWDF01. Next base: position 14,742 of record CAZWDF010000002.1, read on the forward strand.
TGGTGAAAAAGAAAGGGAAGCAAGCTAAGAGGGGCAATCCTAATAATAACAACGGGGCAAAGTTAGCTATTCAGCTAACTAACGTCAACGCTGAGATTGATGAGCTAGAACACTATCTCAAAGGGGAAAAAGCGAAAAGGCTTGTCTCCGTTGTTAGGAAGAGTGGCTGGTATAAAGGGGAGATAGTTGACCTAACACCAAAGCAGTTTAGAGACCTCTTAGGCTATACCCCAAAGCAAGCCAGTATCCGCAAAGGGAAAGTCCCCTGGGAGTATTGCTTCGACCAACTTGCTACCGAATTAAAATATCCATCAGACGAAGCGCTTAAAAAGGCCGTTGAAAGTGTCATTAAGACTACACGGCAAATTGATAGGCTAAAGGCAGAAAAGAATATCTTAGAAAGTGAGATTAAAGCCATGCCAAAGGCAAAAGAGCCACGAGCCGCAGGTGTAAAATTCGAGAAAAAGCGAATCGCTGTTGATGGTAAAGTAACTGCGTACGAAATCACTAGCGGAAAGCAGAGACTAGGCTATATTGTAGCTTTTCCGCCTACTTATGGTATATATCCCTCTACCAATGGTTTAGATATTCGGAAAGCTGCTATTGGCGGAGCCCGCTCAATTAAGAAAGCCAAAGAAGTAGCAAAGAAGGAACTCAGGAGGTAACGTATGAGCAAAATACATCTTGGAAACGGTGTCACCAGAAAAGGCGGATGGCGATACAATCCTCAAATGAAGCGCTGGGTTAGACGAAAGAAAAGAGGACTTGGATTTGAAGTGAAAGCCTATAGGAAAAAGGGAGGCCCGTAATGGCAAAGTATGTGTTCACTAAAGCACGGAGACGGGCGCTCAAAAAGGCTCGTGCTACAAGACGGAAGAAGTAGCCTTTAGCCAGGACTGCTTCATCTTTCTTCCTCCTTTCTCTGGGGGGAGGGATTACCGCAAGTCCCTCCCCCTAACTATTTCTCCCCTAGCTAATAACGCATTTTCAAGGCTAAGAATTGCCCCTCTGGGGCATGGGGGGTACTAAGATGCCTACCCAGCCCTAAAACCATGCCATCTTAGCCGTGTCCTTTTGGTATCATGCGGGTAACTTGCTGGAGGGGTATCGTTCCCCTCTCTACCTTGGTGCAATACTCAGTCCCGCAGTCGGCGCAAACATCGTAGTAGCAACACACTACTGGCACAGTGGCGATGCATAGCTTTGCATCAACAAGGGGAACGGCAAACTGCTTTAGGGCTGTGAAGGGCGGCAGTTCCATCTTCCGGGCGGCAAGCTCGTCATCGGTGAAGATTCTCGATACCGTTCTCACGCCTCCGCATTTGGGACATTTGAACATAAGTGGCCCTAACATGATCCTCCTCTCATACATGGAATACTAAGCACTTTGGGAACCTTACTATCATATCGGCACTTAGGCAAGGGACAAGCGAGGCAACTAGGGTGAACATAGCAACCGTCATCTTCCATAATTCCCTTCCAACTGCGAGTGCCATCGCTCTTCTGCCCGATTTGGCGACCTGCCTTCCGATTTTGATTTTCTGAATCCATTTAACCCCCTTCTAGCTAGATTGATTTAACATTCTCCCATCAACTGTTAAGCACTTTTCGTATCTATAATGGTAATATGCCGTTATCAGCCTGTTTTAACATTTCTAAACAAGTGTAAGTGGCATATTACCTAGATACCGATGCTTTACTCTCGAAACCAGAGTTCAACGGTGTACACGAATATCCAAAATGCCCAAAACCCTAAACCTATGTATAAAGCAGGGTGCATTTCCCCGTTTTTAATACTTAGACTAATTCCACCTACGATAAACCCATAGATTATGAATGCAGATGCCATTAACGCACTAACCTTCAAAATTTTCATGTCTACCTCCTTATTCCCTAGATATACTCCACTTTATGATTCTTCCGCGGCTTCTTAGTGATTAACCTTGCGCCGCTTCCCCGGAGCATGGGCGGAGGCTGAAATTTTTCAGCCTCTATGTAGTTCAGGAACTGCTTTTCTGCTCCGCAAATGCATTTCCCTAAGCCTTGATAATCAATCAGCCAATAGTGAGTATGCATTATTTTTTTGACTCCATAACTACCTTCATTAGATATTTGCCGATGTATTCCTTAACCATATCTCTGTAAGATTTCTCTTGCGAATTTAACTAAGTCCTTAACCTTTGCACCTTTTGGTTGCCAGGATACCCATAATTCAAGATTCTCTATTCTGTTATCATCCTTGACACCATTCTTATGATGGACACTTTCACCGGGTAGTAATTTCCGACCTAGATATTCCTGCATAACAAGTCGATGGAGAAGTTGTCCTTGTCTCTCTCCGTCAACATATCTGCGGATATATCCCTTTGGTTCTTTATAATCATGTCTTTTTCTTATAGGTTTATCAGTAGAACCATACCTTTGAAATCTTCCCCAATGTATCCGACAATAACCATGACTCCTGAGATTGAGATTGCATCCTTCAACTTGGCATTTCTGTGGCACCCGATGCCCAAATTTGTGTTTTGGTTTTTCTTCTTCATTATTCATGCCTTAATATTAACACAAGCTCTTAACAAATACAACCCAATGTATTCCGTGTAGGCTGGGGGGATTGCTTGGGTTAGCTCTCTTATATCCATCCAGTCTATCTGCATGGCTTTTTCAAGACGTGGCTTAGTCCAGATATTCGGTAAATGCCCCCTTTTAACACTTGTTCCGTGATGGTATGGTAGGTAACCTTCGGCTCGATAATTTTTGACTTGATGAGGTGCGGGGATAAGAAGAATATCAAAACCAGATAACTCAAATAACCGGCGTCTGATAATCTTTAATCCAAATGACATTCCCGATAGTTCAATAGGATTTTCAAGTGGCGCACCAAGGACATTCTCAATCACGAAAGGTTTAGCCGTTTCCTTCAAAGCGAGACGAGTATCATCAATATATTTGCCTGCGCCTTTCACGCCTTGCATATATTGAGAAATAGAATAGCTTTGGCATGGCGGGCTGGCGTGGTAGGCATCATAGCCTTCCAAGGGAAAGGTCAAGGCATCGGCTTGGTAGAACTCAAAGGGGTAATGAGGCTGTGGACGATTGTCAATTCCTACGATACGGAAACCTGCTAGGTAATAACCGAGAGCTGCTCCGCCGGCACCAGAAAAGAGGTCTAGGAGAACTGGGCGTTTTGCGTAATCGTCGTTCCAACTATCTTCCCAGTCAAAGTAAGCTCGTAATGATGGTTTGCACAGAGAAGACGGAAGTCGGATACGTGTTCCTTGATGTACTTCAAATGACGTGGATGCCTGTAGGGCTTCCCGTTTGTCGTAGGAATATAGTCCACATGAAGCCAATTCGGATTGCTCACGCCGCATACTATACATTTACCCCCCAGTATGCGGATGATTTCAAGGCGCTCATTATGTTGTTTCTCTCGCCATGCCCCTGGATGTTTGGCAATACGTCTGGAGTTATAAGTAGCCATGATACTAGGGTGTGCTTGGTGCCATGCCAAAGTATTCTTTTGGTAAGCCTTCTTGCTACACGCCTGAGAGCAGTAGCGCCGATTTTGATCGCCTCTATTGATAGGGAATTCCTTACCACAGACTTTGCAATTACGCACGTTGGGTAAGTGCTTTGCGTATCGCTGAGAGCAACGGTAGGAACAAAACTTTTTCCGAGATGGTCGTATGGCTTCAACTTCTCGGTCGCAATAGAGACACTTGATTGTTGACATACTTTATTATAACATAACATCATTTGTGCGTCAACTGCACCACAGAACAAATCTAATAATCTAGGTTTCATACATCCTCAATCAGCTCGAAGAGTCTTTGACCAGTGGTGGGTGTGCATCTTAGTCATTGTTATATTTCTTGCGAAATTCGGCTTCTTCCCTAGCACGTGCCCGACTTGCTGCCCTGGCATCGCAGGGAGAATGGCCTTCGCCACTATGGAAACTGTTCCAAATTCTCTCGACTTCCTGTGCGGCAGAATCCTTCGAGATAGAAGCCTGTAATGCTCCCCCGCAGGTGCAATAAAATCTCAAACTTCTCATTTGCCTTCCTTTCACCCCCAGAAATAAACCGAGAAGATTATTAAAACTAGGCTCCCCATCAGCCATCCCAGGAATGCCACCGGATTCCCATTTGCATAAACATATCCGGCAAGACAAAGGCACAACACCGCGCAGAACCCGAGCATGATGCTAACCTTTTTCATTTGCCTCTCTTCCACTCCTCGTAGATGCTGCACCTCTGGCAGATGCCCTCCTGGCAGAGGGTCTTCTTGTCGGCCCAACATAACTTGCCCTTAAAGGATTTCATTAAACGATTGCCTTTAATGTTTGACTTAAATCATTCATTTCACGCCCCCAGCTCCATCACGGTCTGCGAGCATCTTCTCGCCGCGATCTCTGCATAGCGTTCCTCAATTTCTATCCCGATGCACTTTCGCCCTAGCTTCTTGGCACAGTAGGCGGTTGTGCCTGAGCCGAGGAAGGGGTCGAGGATAACCTCACCTTGCTGCGTTGATTGGGATATGAGAACTTTGAATAACCCAGTTGGCTTTTGTGTTGGGACTTCTTGGTCTGCTCCTTCAATACGTTTGCATTGGATAACATCGGGGATAGACAGGTCGTTTAACCTTCGGTTCTTTCCTTTGTCAAACATCAATATAAGTTCATAACAGCAACGATAGTGATAACCCATCCCCATTGATAACTTGTCCCAAACCAGCGTTTTTAAATGGTCGAAAGGTGGTGCATAATCTCGCTGACACGGATTCCCGTATTTGTCGCAACAGTTGAAGCCCAACCGCATGAGAATGTAGAAAGATGGTAATGTCACTTCATCACACATCACGTAAGCATGTCGGGATTCTTTCAAGGATTCTGAAAACTGGTAAGTCAATGCCATCAAATTCTCATTCGGTATTGTCTTGAAGAACTTACTCTCATCATCAGCCCCGCTACCCTTTCTTCCCATACCCATCCGTGCCGTAGTGCCAATACCCTCCCATCTTCTCATGCTCTCGTACGGTGGGTCAGTCAGCACTAGATCAATGCTCCCCGCCGGTATCAGAGGCAGAACCTGACGGCAGTCAGCGTGGACTATGCACACCGCATCATCTGAATAGTAGGGCTTCGTGATCCCGAACTTACTCCAGTCCATTCTCTACCACACCACCAACACATTGCCGGTGGTGATGTACCAGCCGGTAGTTAGGTGCAGCCAGTAGTGGGTTACATAGCAATTCATAAACGTAATCATTTCCCCTCCTTCTCTATTCGTGAATCTTCGATCTCTATCGGCTGGACTGGTCGCCAGCTCTTGTTGTAATCATGGCCACCGAATAAATAGCGTCCCACAGTCGGAGGATTAATCTTCAGCCAGCACCTTTCAGCCAGGATTGCCATGATTTCATTGGTCTTACAACGACTACAATCACTGCTATATTCCTCACATCGTGCAAATCTGCACCATGCGTTAAACCCGGGCTCGCAAATCTTGGCTATCTCTAACCGTAACTGCTCTTGCTCCTTGCTCATCATTCTCCTTTTAGTGGCTCAATGAGGGCTGACTATTCTATCCCCCATTCTTTGAGTTTGTTATTCCATCTATCCTTAAAACTGACTGGAATAGACGCCATATTCAGCATGGGAAATACCTCATCATTAACAAACTCCACCACTTCCTTAATCCCTGCCTTGAAGGAGATTTCAGCCTGGCCTTGAGCTATAATCTTGCACCACCCAGTTACATTTTCGGCTTTACCCTCTTTTGACTTTTGCAACCTCACTTCGTTTATGGCGGCTATTGTCATTACAGTATCTTTCGCTTCTAGCATTTAACTAACCACCTTCCATATGCCTCTTTACGACATAATCTACAGTCTCTTCCTGGTCTATCAGGACGTAAGTATGTGTTCTCATCATCATAGGGATGCCCTTTGGGACAATGAGTTTTGCTTTCTTGATATTGCCTTCCGATTTCTGGCAATAAACCTCGCCTTATATTTTCGCTACGAGTTACAAGTTCCATATGGGCAGGATTAACACATTTTCTATTCCTGCAAATATGGTCTATCTCCAAGTCCAAAGGAATGATTCCTACTAAAGTCTCATAGGCAAAGCGATGTGCCTTAATCTTTTTTCTGTTGACATAAAAACTACCATATCCATTTGCATAACAACTCGCCGTCCATTCCCAACAGCCATCAGGAGTTCTATTTATGTTCTTCCAGAATCTAGCAATAGCTTCCATTGCTTCTCTCTCCTTTCTCTTGTTTGAAAGGGCATCCCCTACAGTGCCAGTCGCATCTAGCAGAATACCTTCTATCAATTTTGATAACCTTTCTATATCTCATTCTTCTTTCCTAGTGGATCAGTGAGGTTAAGGTATTATCCTTAGATTTCATGGCTACTCCTTCCCTTTGCCAGCTTGCCCAGAGCTACGGCCTGACCTAATATCCACTCTGGGTCAAAGACTCTTTCGAGCTGATGGGTTTCTGCCTATCCCTCGGCCCTTAAGCGGGTTGCTGGCAGGCCCCATCTGGCAACTAGCCCTGAGCCTACACGGACATCCCCTCCTGCCACTATTTGCACCCCTGCATTTCTGTCCTCATACACGCTAGAGTGCTACCCTCGGCTCAGGTCAAAGACTCTTTGAGCTATTCGACCTCATCTGGGACAAAGACAAGTGTGCCACTCTTGCCTTTATTTCTCTTACCCAAAAGTATGGCAGCATTACCGTCACTATCCGTATTGAATCTAATTCCCAATTCCCCTATCTGGCAATGCACTCCCTCGACTCGGAGTGCTGCTTCGTAAGCAGCTGCACCAGCTTCAAAGTAGTCAACGTCAAATGGAATTTCTTTAGCGTGAACGAGCTTATTCAATTCTTCTAACTGAATAACCTTCCAATTCTTAGGTCTCATTCTCGCCTCCTATTGCAACTCACCCTCTTTGAGTTTATGCCACTTCCTAATCTCCCAAAAGCCAAAACAAAAAAACCAATCATAAATATAAGCAAGGTCGGACACTTCTTTGTGCCATCTAAACCAATAAAAACCCCGCCACTCAGGAAACCAATTAACGAATTGGAATCGCTTTTTATTCACTGCAACTCCACCTCGGCCACTCGGGGGTCAAAGTGACAAAGATACGGATATAAGTCATGCAACTTTTTGATGACGACAGCCCAGGCACCCTGTTTCAAAACTTCATCCATGAAGTCATATTGGGCTTGGCTTAATTTGCCACTATCTCCCTTCGTCTCCACATAAACCAAATGCCCTTTAATCAGCACCATGTAGTCGAAAGTGCCAGGACGACAGAGTTTGATTCGACGTCTACCTCCAGCAAACAGGGCAATGATTTCCCCACTATTCAGCCTGTCCCAGTACAGGATTCCCTTCTTTTCGAGGATTGAGAGATACTCTTCAAGGCTCTGCTTCAGTTCGGATTCCTTCACTTCGCCACATCCTTTGCCTTTATTGCCAGACACCGCCTACACAATGGCTCTGTTTTGGCTGTGCGTCTCCAATGCAACAAGCCACATAGCGTTGTGAAATCAGCACCGCACCACGTATCTTTTATTAGGTGAATCTTTTTGCCTCCCTTTGCCCTAACGTATGTCATTTCCTTACCTTCTCCAGCCCCAGATGATTCTCATTTGCTTGTCTCTTTACGACTATTGGTACGAATGTACCTTAGTATATTCTTGGGGGTGTAATAAGTAAGTTCCTGTTCCTTCTCATAAGGTGGATTTTTTATGATAGCTAGTATCCTATTCCACGGCATACCAGCAGGTATGGTATCATCTATGATTTGAAATTCTTGTTTGCCTTTCCTCATTCTCACTCCTTCCCGCATCCGGGGGAGAGGTGCTTCACACCTACAAGATTAAATTTTGTTTCTCCTCGTAGAGTCTTCGACCCGAGGGTAGAATCTGTTTCACTAGTCGCCCCCAGACTCTACCCCCGGGATGGAAAGGAGATAGGGACTATTCAGGGTACAACTTCTTCACTGCTTCAAGAGCCTTAACTGGTCCCTGCTTCCACTCTGCCATAGTCTTCACCCCCAACATTGCTACCACATCTGCTTGAATGAGACCTTTCTTTCGGGAATAAGTCCAAAGTTCAGTATAGTCATCTGACTTTGTGGCTTTGGGCTTTTCTGCTTCGGTTTGGGGCTTTGCCTCTGGGCTTTGTCCTATTGGACTCTCAGGCTCAACCGCTTCCTTCTCTATACTCTCAGGCATGTCTTCCAAATCCTGAGTGAACACATTAGACAGCCTACCGGCACTCAGGGCCGCATCCACCAAGGCTCGCTTCTTTGCCATCTTTAGGATAGTGTTGACTTGGCTGAAAATGTCCTCATTATCAAAACGATAGACTGTCCAATGTCCACCTGTTTTAGAACGTCTTTCCTGGCTAACCAACTTAGTCTTATCAATTCCCTCTGGTAAATCCCTCTCACCTATCCACCGGTAGTGGTATTTGCTCTCCATACTGTTACATTCGCCAAAGCCCTGCGATATGATAGTCCCAGTTGCCAAATGCCGAAGGTTGCACTGTAGCAGGTATCGGAAAAATGGCTTATTCCAATCCTCTTGCCTATCCAAGATTTCATATTCATCTGCCAAGCCAAGAAGTTTGACTATCTTCTCGGCACCAGGCTTTAGTAACGTGGGCTTTGTAGTGCCGGGGATCACGCCATAATCCTGATCCTTGACCATGTTGGCATGAACTATTTGCTGGAACTTGTTGATTGCCTGAATGCTTTGCCTGAATTGTGCCTCGTCTGGTAGTGCTAGTGCTGTAGTTTCCATTGTCATCTTTCTTCTCCTTCCTTTTTCTCTGTTATGGATATAGCTTTTTCGTAGGCTTTAGAAACTGCTGCCTCGGCTTGCTGGAGGGTAACCGCAGCATTTCTTACTTGCCTCATCGCTACCTCAAACTCTTCCCACGCCTCAGCCTTTGCCTTCTTATAGGCTCTGTGTTTCTTGTCCATCATTCTCCCCCTTATCCTACTTATCCTATTAGACCCTTCACGGTCTTGTGCCTCTTATGCAGATTCAAACAACTCAGAAAGGACTCCCACGCATCCGGCAATTCCTGTCTCCAGATGTGGTCGAAGCCCGCCGTGTCTTTGTCTATGCGGAGCAGGTGGAATCCGCCCTCCAGTAGCATATCAGGGTGATTCTCTTCCCATGCTGCACGGTAGGCGGCAATCTGAAGGGCATACTCCTCGTGGATGGAATTGCTACTCTTCCAGTCAAACAAGCAAAGCCTGTCGTTTATCCGGGCAATGCAGTCTGGCGTAGCCCCATACTGCCAAATCTCAGAGACAAGATGTGGTTCGAGGGCCACAACTTCAAGATGATTCTGCCCTTTCCAAACAGTGAAACTAACAAAGGCTTGTATAGCCTTTAACTTTATGCCCTCTTCAACCTCTTCGGGAATATGGTATTCCTCTTTCTTTAGGTTAGCCTCAATCATTGCATGGCATATCGTTCCCGCATCCGCCGCCCTCTGCATTGTCCCTTTATAATCTTGTGGTCTTCCCGATAAGCCGTCATCATGCCCTCTGTTATAGTTCCAAATACACAATGGGGTCTTTGACCAGCCAAGGTTAGAGCCAATGATAGTTGTAGTCCCCGATACCCGATCGCCGTTTTTGTTTCTGTAGTCAATCGTAGGCATTGTTTTCCTTTCAGTGGATTGGCTTGTGCCACTCCCCAACCGTGGCAATGGCCTCCTCCCGCCCTGCCTCAAAGGTTTTACCCTTGATGAGGTCAATAAGCTCGGTAAGTGTGCCTTCCCACACCAACTCATCAGTATGGATAAGCCTTAACTCCCACCGTCCCCCTCCCTCATGGGCTTTGAGGTTCCCCTCGAGTGTTACAAATTGCCTATCACCTTCGGACTCATAGCACCGGAACCCCATCGATTTATAGTTTTCCATGTCTCTCCTTTCCTAGTTCCTTGACGATAGCGCCTCTATCGCCAACCCTTCCATGCGTTCCACAAACTCATTTCTTCTCTGTATTTGAATCTCCCCCCACAACTGGCATGTTGCCGGGGCGGGTAGTCCTACATCTTCACCATGGTGGTGTGTCTTGGTATGAACTCCAGCCGATAGAAAGGTCGGCTGCTGCTCTTTGCAATTAAGACACTTGATGGTCTGCATTTACTTCATCCTCTCCGTAAATTCCTTCTTTGTGAGACCGCAATCCAAACAAACTCCATCTGAGAAAAAATGACCGTAGAGGGATCGCTTACCGTGTCTCTTCCATCCAATAACACGGTAGAGTTTGAGTCCCTCTTTTACCGAAGGCTTTGCCATTTTCCCTCTCCTTTCTTTTAGGCAGCCTGGCGAGCAAAGCGGTAACTCTGCCAAGAGGTGACATGACCTAACGAGGTACAAGTCAAAGACTCTTCGAGCTGGCGCTCAAACCCCGCCGTTTCCCTTTGTCTGCCTTAACCTTTCTATTTCCCCCTTATCAAGAAACCGAAGATGCCCGATGGCAAGGGGATGTAACTTCCCCGCCTTTATCCAGTCATAAATTGTTTGGCGGGACACCTTCAGCAGTTTAGCCGCCTCACTGAAGTTTACTAACCTTAGAATTATCTCATCCATTTCCTTATTTCCTACCGTTATTTTACACCATACCTTACAGTCTGTCAAGTGGTAAAACATTACAATTTTATGACAAAATGAGTAAATTATGTGCTGTTTTGGAAAGTTGACTATACATTATCCACTACTTTCCTTTTCGGGCGGTAATCCCCCGCCTGATTCCAGCAGACCTTGCACAGTTTCTTGTCTTTGAACCTAGAGGCAATAGCTTTATTTACTGTCTCAAGGCGCTTAAAGCTACAATCCATTGTGGCAATGAGTGGCTTCTCAAACATGTAGAAGTGGTTTACCAAATCTTCAATAACCGCCACTTGGTAAGGCGTACCCTGCATCGCCATCAAGTCATCCAGGATCAGGAAGTCGCAATCTTTGAGTTCCTTGATTATGCCCTCTGGCCGATCTGTATCTGTCTCCATACCCAGCCTCAGCCGGTGCATCAAGTTCCGCACATCGACAAACTTTACCCACAACCCCCGATCCTTCGCCTCCAGTCCAGCAGCAAAGGCAATGTGGCTCTTCCCGCAACCGTTCACGCCGTATATCAGGAGTAATTTATACTCCGATTGCCCCTTAGATAGTACCCAAGCCGAATGAGCCGCATCATCTATCCCAGGCACTTCCCAGTTTAGACTCTCGAACCGGCACTCCCGCCGTGTCTCCGGTATGCCAGAGTGTGCCAGTATTCTCTCTTTCTTCTCGTCTTCCCAGGCTGAGCAATGAGGACATGGGGTAACCGTAGTGTCTTCATGGTCTCTTGTCACGATCCAGCCAATATCTAGGCAAGTGAGGCAAGAGGCTTCCCGGTAGGGGTCTACCTTAGAGGCCACCAGCGGCACCTTCACCCCCATAAACTCATGCCATAACTCAAACTGCCGACCTTTCGGTAAGGTATCGAGCTCAGGATGCAAGTCTCGAAACTTTTTCCGCAGCGCGAGCGCCTCTTCCCAAAGATCCTCAAAAGTCTGGGGGCTCGAAGTTATCTCCGAATCGGTCTGTTCCTGGCTTTGTGACATCATTCTGCCTCTCTTTTTTTGCCCAATTTCTTAGTCTACTCTTCCAATCGGCCTTACTATGTTTTGACTTCCTGGAGTGCCAATCGCGGCATTGGCGCAAGTCTTCAAGGTTAAAATTAGGGTAGGAGACCATAAACTCCGCTAACCATACCGAATCACTCTCACTATCAGATTGCCCCCAGCTAGGTAATATTTGAAGATGTTTTACTTGAAGAGGACTCACTGAGGGCTCCATGAGGGCTCCGTGAGGGCTCAATGAGTCTGCATCGTGTAGTTTTGGTAAAGTCTTCAATTCTTCTTCTGGAGTAATGCTGCCTTGGTATTCACCCCAATTAAGAATAGTGATCCCATCTGAGTTCTCCGAAATGCGTACTTGTACTTTGAGTTTCACTAGGGTATTGTCAAGCAATTCAAGCGGGATATTAAATCGGTTAGCTAGATAACTATGAGGGAAAGGGAATCCCTCTCCTGACTGAATTATGCCAGGAACTCGGCACTCATTGGCTAAGGCAAGTAAATCCGCCCATATAGACCGCTCGGCTGGGTCTAAGTCAAAGCGGAGGGTGCCTTCAAGCCATTGATGTGTCCAGAGCTTTATCCACCATCTCTTTTTTAGGCTGCCTCGCGCCATGTAATACTCCTAGTCCAGCTTGTAGACATTCCCTAACCAGCGCCGATTTTTCCTTTCCTTCTATAAGAGCTGTAGCTGCTAGCTCCCTCATCTGAGCATCGGAAAGTAAAACCACAAGACGATGTTTGTAGAACTTTCGCTCTTTCACAGTAGGAATTATACTCCTATGTGCTTAAAAGTCAATACTTTGATGTGCATAAAATACACTCTATTTTTAGAGTTTTAGTGTAATAAAGTTTACTTTTGCTCTTCCTCTTCCTCTTATATCTTTATATTATAATAGTAGAGGGGGGTTATAGGGGGGATTTTGGGGTATTGCCCTTCGTCAAGTCGTAAGCCTTCCAGCCCAGCCATGACAAACGGCGTGAGGCTAATCTTTCCTCTAGCCAGATAAGCCCCGGTAGATGCAAAACAGCCATAGCAACTTCCACATGGAAGAAAACATGATACGCAAGCCAGCGTTGAATCTTCCAGCTAGTTTTCATTTTACCTCCCTGAGGGTTAGCCTAGAATCTGCCTTAGTTGCTTGTGGGCTATTCTCTTGACTGCGCGTATAAGTAGGAGACTGTGGACTTTTCTCCTAAACTTACTTTTCTGTAATAAGCTATGGCAGCTTCTACATAAGATAATTAAGTTACTTTCCTTATTGTTATTTCTATCATAGTCTATATGGTGTGTAACATACATACCTTTCTCTATTATTGGTTTATGGCATAACTGGCAGGAGCAATCATCCCTCTTTAGAATATCTGGTCTTATAGTATAAAACTCTGCTGGATACCTTCCCGGATAGCCACCCTTCCAATTAGGGTTTAATTCCCTTATCCTACCAAACATAGGATTATTAGCTCCAAGTAGCCTTTTGCTTCGGTTTTCTCTATCAGCTAGTGCTGCTTGCCGAATCTTTTGTTTAGTCTCTTCTGATACGGGGTGAGTATCCCAATAACCGCGATAACCTATTGGAGCAGTTCGGATTTTCTCCTTTACTTCCTTTGGTAAGTTAGCCATTGCTATCTTAGTAGCTTCGCTCGTCCTTTTCCTTTGTTCTGGCGTACGAACTCTCCCTTTGTTAGCTATACTCACCTTCAGCCTAAATTCAGGAGTAGTATGGGTAGCTCTTAACCTCTCTAATTGGCTCCCACTATAATGGCTACCTTTTTTCATCCCATTATCTGCCTTGCCTGTTTTTGAGCCTCATCTTTGGCTTGAGCTATATTGATATAATGCTGTCCAATCTCGATACTTTTCCAGCCCATAAAGTAGGAAAGTGCCGGCGCACTCATTCCCTTAGTAGCTAAGATTGTTGCACAAGTCGCTCGTAAGGCATGGCAAAAGGTAGTATTATACGCCAATCCTCTTTGATGAATCTTAGCTCTTGAGGCTACTTGTTTAAGTCTCCACCATAGTGATTGTCTTGTTTTTTGGAAGCCTTTGGGGGATAATCGTAGAAACTCTTGGAGGTCTGCTAGTAATGGTGTTGTTACTGGGATTGTTCTCACACTTGTTTTAGTCTTAGGATACCACATACCCTTGCATCTGCTACAATCACATGGCTGCGATTCTGGAATGCTGATTTCTAAACCAGTAAGAGTATTATGTACCCATTCCGCATTAAGATGAGCAACCTCAGATACCCTCAACCCAGCATAGAGGCAGAGCTTGATTAGAACTTTATCCTCTAGGCTCTGACAGGCGTGTATAAGGGCATCCCTTTGCTCTTCGCCTAGGGCGTATCGCTCACTAGCACCCCGTTTAGGCATTGTTCACTCTTGGCTTCTTTGATTCGGCTTTTTAGGCTCTGTAGGGCTTTCAGGTATTTCTCCCATGCCCCGTCTGATTGGCTCACTTTTCTCCGGTAGTGCTACTTTCTCTGCTACGGTTCGCGGTCTTTCTTTTTCGGTAACGCTAACGACTTTGGGTTTACGTGATAGCTCTAGGGTTTGTGGTTCCATGGGCTCATTATGCCGCGCTGCATCTATGGAGTATTGAAGGAACTCCCAATCGCCAAGATTCATTATACGAGAACACAAATCCTTGCCTACCATATCGGTAATGTATTGCTTAGCTTGGATGCCACACTGGAAGAAGAAGACATGAGAACAGCGCCCGAAGAAGCGCTTGTTAATCTCCTGGATTCGCTGCGTTACGGCGATGATGCCTATGCCCCAATTTCGCCCGACATTTATGAGTTCCGAAGTCCACGTTCCGAACCTCATATATTGCCCGATGTAAAGGTCAGCCTCTTCGATGATAAATTGAAAGTCCTTGACAGAACACAAGTATTCACAGACATTATTAAACTCTATGATGCTATCGGAATTCTTTGGCAGGTATCGACATTTATCAGGGAAGTTCCGATATTGTTTAAGTGGATCATAGATAAGTAATCGATCTTCAGGAATTGCTGAGGCAAGATACTTAGCCATCGTGGTCTTGCCACTACCAGGCATACCACAGATAAGGATTCTATCTGTGCTACTCATGGGGCGCAGTTGCCCGATGTCGCTATTGGATTGGTTGCTCGGCTCCGGCATCGGCTAACCTTTTGGCTATTTCGATTATCTTGGCCTGGGCTTCGGGATTGTTGTCTAGCCTCTGTATAATCTCGGGTATGGCGGGCAAAAACATCTTAAGTATCATACCTTGCATACCGCCGATGCCCTTGATTTGCTCCTCATACTCCAGATATAGGTTTTGTATCTCTTGGGCTAACTGCGTCTTTAGCTCTACGTTTTCCACGTCTAGCCTCCCTTTTCTTCTCAACTTCCCTGTGGTGTTCGACATTGAAGACGACCCCGCAATCGCAATAACCGCCATGTTCCTTAGAGTAGGCTATGTATTCCTTCGGGCCTGTAATGCCTAAAGTTGCTAAGGATGAGGCGAAGAAAGCCAAGTTACCTTTGCAGTTCCATGTAATAGATTCTACCCCACATGACTTCTTCTCAGGACATTTATTGCACGTTTTTCTTTTGGGATATTTCTCACATCGGAAATCGCACTTCTCCTCAGTCAATTCAATAGCCTTGTCTAAGAGGTTCAGGTCTATCGTATTTATGCTCCTTCTCTTGCCTCTTTGATTTCCTTTTCCTTCTCAGGCATTGCCCCTACTGGTTTTTCCTTTGAGCCTAGCGCTCCGCCTTGCCTCCGCCAAATGCCATAACCTACCACACGGCCACCGTAGAGCGTGGCTATGAGAAGTAGAAGTTGAATCTTGGCATCCATTTCGATGTTCAGAGCGTTGACGAGCTCTACCACATCGTTTAGCTCCTCTGGTGATAACTTCCAGCCTTCCCACTTGGTAAGAGTAGCTAAAAGTTCACCAGGCAGCCCTGCTGCCCCCCGGATGAAGGAAGGCATCAGGGGAGCCTTCCCAGGGGCAGCCACAGCGCCAGGAGGGGGCTTTTCAGCCTCTTCCTTCTCTCCCTCCTGCCTGATTGTCTCTGCCGTTATCGGTGGCTCATATTCGCCCTCCGTGGGCTTGAATGGCGATGATAAAGGTGGGGCTGTTTCGTCTTTGGAATCGGGATGCTGCATTGTCATTGAGTATTATTCCTTTCTTGAATTATTTTAGGCTAAGTCAAATATGCTTCTCTCTTTACAATAAAGGTCTTGAGCCTCACTCATCTCTATTTCTAACCATGCACCAGCTAGTTCAAAAGTTTTACTACGAATAAAACCAACAGTCGCTTTTGGATGAATGGCTTGGGCGATAGGCTCAAAATACTTGATTGCTTCGACCAATTCAGTTGTGATTTTAGGAGGCTCCCCAAAGAGACTGACTATAGGGTTCGGGTGATGTTCCCTCACCCAACCAAGTAAGCCCTCTGGTGGCTTAACTATTTCGCCTCTTGGCATCTTAATCTCCTTTCTAATCTAAATCGCTAAATGGTAGAAAGCTAAATTTGTATTTTTCTTTCTTCTGGGATGATTCAGGTGACCCGGGAGACTCTTGAGCTTCTAGGGGAGGGTTATGATTGGGAGCTATCATATCAAGCTGACCATCAGTAAGGGGTATCTTTTTCGCTGGGTGCTTTGGCTTCACTCTAGGCTTCGGGGCTAAGCCCTCTTTCGCAAGGTGCTGGAACTCGCTCTCTGATATGCGCCAGGTATTACCCGTTGGGCGAGTTGCCTTGATGATTTTTGCGTTAATCAGGTGGCTAATCCACGCCCGAGAATATCCGAAATGCTTGGCTAGGTCTTGAACGCTGTAGTATTTACCGTCAAGGATTCCCTTCGTTTGCTCTGGCGTAGTAGTCGTTTTCTTTAGCTTTGTTGATGCTGGCGGTTGCTCAGACTTTGGCTGCTCTGGCGTGGTGGTCTTTTCCCCTATAGGTGCTGGTGGCTGCTCTTGTTTAGCTTGCTCTTCCTTCGGTTTTTCTTCTTCCCCTGCCATATCGCCTCCTTCTGCTAAATACTGTAGCGATTTCTGCAATTAAAATCAAGATGTTTACAGAATCTTATTGTTTTAGGAAAAGAGTAGCAGTTATGCTATTGACCAGTGGTCGATACATCCTCCAAAATTTAAGGCATAGGAGCAAAGA
>CAZWDF010000003.1:0-31036 GCA_964632335.1 uncultured Candidatus Saccharibacteria bacterium
CGTCTCCAATATTTTTGATAAACTGAAAAAATAAAAAAGGATTAAAATGAATTTCAGAATCAATTTCATTTGTTTCGCCAACATCAATGTGAAGTGTCATGTTTTTGCAATTTTTCGTCTCAATGATTATTTTTCCTTGTTCAATTTTCAAACAAGAGGGACAAAATATTTTCAAAACATTGGCGGGAATTTCCACATTTGTATAACCAAATTGTTCAACCGGCATCAATTTATTTTTTTCTTTTGAAATCTGGAATTAGTTTTGACCCTTCGAGAATAATTCAGGCAATAGCCATTGGAATTGGTTTTATTGGTGCCGGAGTGATTTTTCGTCAACCTTCAGGAGCTGTTGGTCTGACAACTGCTGCTGGTCTCTGGACAACCGCCGCTATTGGAATAGCCGTTGGAGCTCAGCTTTATTTTCTGGCTATTTTTACCGCCCTTCTGGCCCTTTTAATTTTAGCCGGCTTCGGGTTATTGGAAGAAAAATTATTTGAAAGAGAAAAAAGAAAGCTCGAAAGAAAATAAATTTTTCTTATTCATCTCTTTTATAACAAATTAGGGCATTGAGATTTTTTAGCTTCAGATGCCCTTTTTGATTTAAAGACTTTAAAATGATAAATTGATTATATGAATATGAATATATGAAATTTATTGCTGGTTTTCATTTACATTCAAAGTATTCCAAAAACACAGATCCGGAAATCCGATTAGGTAGTTAAGGAATAAGAAAATTGAGTTTTTTGATACTGAAACTCTCTTTGAATTATTTATTCTTGACATTTATTCTTCAATTCGCTATAATAAAATTCTAAAAACGAAAAGGGAGGTGCTCCTTGAAAATTAAAGAGATTGAATTTGGGATTTCAATAACCTGTGTTCTCTGGAAAAGAAGAAATGGCCTGATTATGTGGGGAGGGATAGAAGAGATAATAAAAAGGATGGCTTTGAGTATTGTGAATGATCTCGGGAAATTAGCCTCAAAGAATAGTTTTAAGTTGATAGAGCTTCATACTATACCGCCATTTGATGCAGAAATATTATGGAAAATAAAAGAGGAACTCAAAAGAATAATTTCTCCTTTCGATGTGAGTTATCACTTACCTTGGGGAGAAATTAATATTGCCGCAATTAATCCAAGAGTAAGAGAGGCATCGATTAATGAAATAAAATCGTTAATTGATTTAGCTGCAGAGTTGGAAATAAAAGAGATCCTTATGCACCCCGGTTCTTATACTGCAATGCCTGAAGTGTATCGGCGGATGGAACGGATGATTAAACAATCAGCTCAAAATAGCATATATGAGATTTTTGATTACACTAAAGAGAGGGGAATATCTCTAAGTTTAGAGAATCTCGAGGAACTCTTTTTCTGGTCGCCAGAGGAATTTGAGCCTTTTGTTAAAAGAGGAATTGGTCTAGTGTTAGATACTGCCCATGCAATGAAGTCAGACGTTGACCCCTTGGCTTTTGTAAAGAAGTTCGAGTATAGAATCTCCGAGGTTCATTTGGTTGATGGGAAAAAAAGGGATACCATCCATCGGTATCCCCTCGGATCTGGGGAAGTGAATTGTTTAGAAGTCCTGGACAAGCTGATTGAAATAAATTATCCAGGAAAAGTAATTCTCGAAGAGATTTCCGAAGAAAATCTGACAAAAAGTCTGGGATATTTAAAAAATAAGGGGTACTTGTAGCTCCTTAAATACGAATCCGTTCACCATTAGTGGGCGGATTTTTAAATTTGATAAAACCTATAAAGATGTTAAAATTTATTTGAGCATGAAATTTATTGCCGATTTTCATTTGCATTCGAAATATTCTCGAGCGACTTCTCCCCAAATGGATTTAGAGAATCTTGATAAGTGGGCGAGGATTAAGGGAATTAAGGTTTTGGGGACGGGTGACTTTACTCATCCCGAGTGGTTTAAAAATTTAAAAGAAAAATTGGAGTCGGCTGAGCCCGGGCTTTTTAAATTTAAAAACCAGAGCACCAAAGCAGAGCTTGGTGCTCGGCCGAGCCCTCAACTAGTTGAGGGCTCTGGTTCTGATTCCGAGACAAGATTTATTCTAACAACTGAGATTAGTTGCGTTTACTCCAAGGGAGGAAGAGTTCGGAAAATTCATATTCTTATTTTTGCTCCCTCTTTTGAAGTCGTTGAAAAAATAAACACTCATTTAGGTTGGATTGGGAATTTAAAAGCTGACGGCCGTCCAATTTTAGGCTTAGACGCTAAAGAATTAGCTAAAATCGTTTTAAATATTTCAGAAGATTGTTTAGTGGTCCCGGCGCATTGCCTAACTCCATGGTTTGCTATCTTTGGTTCGAAATCTGGATTTGATTCGATTGAGGAATGCTTTGAAGAATACTCAAAATATATTTATGCCGGCGAAACGGGGCTCTCGGCAAATCCACCAATGCTTTGGCGAATACCAGATGGTCGAAGAATTACTTTGATAAGTAATAGTGATGCCCATTCAGCAGCTCATATAGGCAGGGAAGCCAATGTTTTTAATACAGAATTAAGTTATTCAGCTATTAGCGAAGCCATAAAATCAAAAGATCCCCAAAAATTCTTATATACGATTGAGTTCTATCCCGAAGAAGGTAAATATCATTATGATGGTCATCGAATGTGTGGAATCAGTTTGTCGCCGGCCGAATCAAAAAAATACAACAATATCTGCCCAAATTGTGGGAAACCTCTAACCATCGGAGTTTTAAATCGAGTTAATTCTCTGGCTGATAGACCAGAGGGCTTTAAACCAGAAAATGCTATTCCCTTTAAAAGTTTAATTCCTTTGGCAGAAATCATTGCCGACGCTTTAGGAGTAATGGTAGGAACAAAACAAGTTGAAGAAGAATACAAAAATCTGATTGAAAAATTCGAAAATGAGTTTAAAATTTTGCTTGATATCTCCAGTTCGGATTTGGAAGCAGTCACCTTGCCAGAAATCGCCGAAGGTGTAATAAGAGTTAGAGAAGGCAAAGTTAATATTGAACCCGGTTACGACGGCGTTTACGGAAAAATTAGAATCTTTTCCAAAGGAGAACAAAAAATATTATCCCGTCAAGGCACCCTTTTTAGTTTCTAAATTATGACCATTGGTATACCCAGAGCTTTAATTTATTGGAAACAACCCTATTTTTGGGAGACTTTTTTTGAAGAATTAGGTTTTAAAGTTTTACTTTCCCCTTCGACTAATAAAGAAATTGTTGAGATGGGAGTTAAAGTAGCTGACCCCGAAACCTGCTTTTCAAATAAAGTTTATTTTGGTCATTTAATTTGGTTAGACTACAGTCCACCCGCCGTCCCGAAATGCGATTTTATTTTTGTTCCAAGATTAAAGGCGGTCGCTGAACATTCGTTCATCTCCCACCCTCACTTCGCTTTGGTAACTGAAGAAAAATTAGAATACTGCCCTAAATTTTTTGCCTTACCTGATCTATCTAAGATTTTAGTGAAAACTCCAATTTTAACTGAAACTTTTGATGAAAGAAAAGAGAATTTTAAAAAAACTCTTCAAAGATTGGGGAAAAAATTGAAAAAAAATAAAGAGGAAACAAAAAGGGCATTTGAAACCGCTTCTTTAAAAGAAAAAGAATTAAAACAAAAGGAAGAAAAAGATTTTTTAGAAAAAATCAAATCTCAAAAACCAAAAATTGTTTTAATTTCCCACCCTTATAATTTATATGATGAATATGTTAATTTGAGGATGAAAGAAAAATTGGAAAAATTGGGGGCAGAGCCAATATTTGTAGATGAAGTCCCAAATCCTAAATCCGAAATCCTAAACAAATCCCAATTTCCAAATCTCAATTGGCCGAAATTTCATTGGGAATTTGGAAACGAAATAATGGAAAAGATTCAGAGGATTTTAAGCTATAATATTGCCGGCGTCATAGAGATTTCTTCTTTTGGTTGCGGTTGTGATGCGGTAATAAAAGAATTTGTAGAAAAAACATTTAAGGAAAATAAAATCCCCTTTTTATACTTAATGATCGACGAACAAGCTGGCGAAGCCGGCATCCAAACCAGATTAGAAGCATTTATGGACACAATATGAAACCTATAATTACTTTTGCTAGATGGGGGAATTATACCATTGCTTTTAAGACCCTTTTTGAGCAGTTGGGGTTAGAAGTTATTCCCCCAGAAAAAACAACTTCAGAAACCATTACTGAGGGAGCAAGAATTGCACCAGAAATGTACTGCTTTCCGATGAAGGTAACTCTGGGTAATTATCTGCCGGCTTTAAAAAAGGGAGCGAACACTATTTTTATGGTTCAAAATGTTGGGGGGTCCTGTCGTCAAAGATATTATGGAGTGATTCAAGAGAAAGTTTTAAAAGAAGCAGGTCATGATATTAATTTTTTAGATTTTCGAGCCGCTCCAAAAGATATTTACTCAACGATTAAAAAAGTTTCTGGTGCCTCATTATTGCAGATTTTAAGAGCTGGAAGATTCTTTTTCAAAAAACTACATTTAATTTAAAAAATTGAAAAATTGGCCCAGTTTTACCGGCCGAGAGAAATAGCGAAAGGAACTACTGATAAGGTCCTGCAAGAGAGTTTTTCAAAGCTCGATGAATTAAAAAAGGAAAAAGACTTTCAAAAACTCAAAAAAGAAATTTTAAAAAGATTTTCTGGAATTAAGATTGAGAAAAATAAAGACTTGCCGAGAATTGCCTTGGTTGGAGAAATTTACACTGTCTGCGATCCGACTATCAATTTTGAGGTTGAAAGAAAGCTGGGCTTAGAAGGGATTGAAGTTCATCGAGAAATGGATATTACTTATCATCTAAAAAAACTAATTTTCCCCTGGAAAGACTGGATTATCCAAAGAAAAATAAATCCCTATTTACGCTCCACTGTTGGAGGCCATGGCCGAGACGCCATTTACGAAATGCTTCATTATATAAAAGAAGACTTCGATGGTATAATTCATCTTCTACCTATGGCCTGCATGCCTGAGGTCACAGTCAGGCCGATTTTGGAGAAAATTCATCAAGAATCAGGAATTCCCTTTTTATCATTGTCATTAGATGAACAAGTAGCCGAGGCCGGGGTTGATACTCGGCTCGAAGCCTTTGTTGATTTAATCAAAGACTATCATAATCAAAAAAAATCGTATATTCGTAATTCGTAGGGCATATGAAAACTTATTTAGGCATTGATATTGGATCGCTTACTTGCAAACTCGTTTTGGTTAATGAAAAAAATAAGATAATCTTTTCTAGTTATTTTCGGACTGAGGGAAATCCTATCGGAGCTATTCAAAAAGGGCTAAGAGAATTAAAGAAGCAAATTGAAAATCATAACCTCTCAATTGAGATTGCTGGAGTGGGGACAACAGGATCGGGTAGATATTTAGCTGGCGTAATTACCGGAGCCGATTTGATAAAAAATGAGATTACTGCCCATGCAAAAGGAGTACGTTCTTTCGTTCCCGACGCTAAGACAGTGATTGAAATTGGCGGCCAGGATTCAAAAATTATAATTTTAGAAAATGGAGTGGCGGTTGACTTTGCAATGCAGACCGTCTGCGCAGCCGGAACTGGATCTTTTCTCGATGCCCAATCCTTTAGATTGGGAATTCCAATAGAAAATTTCGGTGAAATCGCCCTGAAATCAACGAATCCAACCACAATCGCTTCAAGATGCACGATTTTCGCCGAGTCAGACATGATTCATAAACAGCAAATTGGCCATCCAACCGAAGATATTATTGCCGGGCTTTGCCAAGGCCTGGTCAGAAATTTTTTAAATAATGTAGCTAGAGGAAAGAATATTCAACCGCCGATTGTTTTTTTAGGAGGAGTTTCTGAGAATGTCGGGCTAAGAAAGGCATTCGAAGAGGCCTTAGGGCAAAAAATCATTGTTCCTCCCTATAATACAGTGATGGGAGCATTGGGGGCGGCTCTTTTGGTTAAAGAAAATCTTCCCCCGAAAACTAAATTTTTAGGCTTTGAAATTTCTGATAAAAACATCAGGTGCACCTCTTTTCAGTGTCAGGGTTGCCCTAACCATTGTGAGGTAATTGAGGCAAGAATAGAGGAGAAAATAATGGCCAGGTGGGGGGATCGCTGCGGTAAATGGTCCAATTTAAATCTGGGAAAAGCATGATTGGAGAATACCATTTTGGCTCTATTACTATTGATGGGAAAACTTATGAATATGATGTTGAAGTTCGCTGGACTGGTGAGGTATTGAAATGGTGGAGGGGAGAAAGTCATGTTATTAACATTGACGATGTAAAAAGAGCAATTGACCAAAATCCAGAATTAATCATTATTGGGACTGGCGAGTCGGGACTGGCAAAAGTAACTGAGAGGACTAAAGAAGAAATTCTCTCCAAAGGAATTGGGTTAATTGTCGATAAGACCGAAGAGGCAATAAAAACCTTTAATATTCAAAAGGAAGAGTCAACAGAGGAGGAAGGGGTGCAGAAAAAGGTGATAGGATTATTCCACTTGACTTGCTAAAGGAGATAGAGTAAAATAATGGCAGACTAATAAGTCGAAGTATCTTAAGTAAAGCTTTTATCTAATTTTAGAAATTAGCGAAGGCCCCAATTAAGTACACCCCGTAGTGAGTTTCTCTACTGCGGGGTAAGGCTCCCTATAGGTCCCAAAGCAGCTTTTATTTTCAAGATTTAAGTTGTAAGTTGTAAGATTTAAGTTAACTTAAATCTTTAATCTAAAATCTTATATCTTGTTTTATGGCCTTCAAAAAATTCGAACCAAAAGGGGATTTTGGCCCTCGCCAAATGTTCAAAGGTGATTGGAAATGTGCTGATTGCGGAAAAGAAATTACCGAGCTTCCCTTTGAACCATCGCCTGACAGACCGATTTATTGCAAAGACTGCTGGGCGAAAAAAAGAACCGAAAGATTCCAAAGATAGAGAGTTTTAACAAAAGCCGCCTGAAAGAAGGCGGCTTTTTGTTATTTGTTATATAATGAATCCAGAGGTTTTGGGAACAATATTAACCTCCGACCTATTTTGTGATAAAATCAAGCAAAGGAAAGATACAAGAATTTTTTATTTAACTCGAGAAAACCGAGACTACAACCCACCCACCACATCCTCCCATCCCTCGCTTTGCTCGGGACGGGCCCCAGAAATTAAAAGAAAAATAATTAAATCTTTGAAAGGTCGTTAAATAAACAATTAAAATTTATTTAAAAATCTATGCTAAAAATTTGGAGAAAAGCAATCGAAAATGAATTGGATGAAAAAGATGTCGAGCTTTTGAATATTTTAGCCGAAGAAAGAAGATTTACTGAAGACGAAATAAAAGATTTTTCAAAAAAACTTAAAACCTCTACTTTAGAGGTAAAAAAACGAATAGAATCCTTAAAGAAAAAGAAAATTTTATTACAAGACAAAGTTTCAATTATCGATCCAATGAAGATCTGGGATGCTTATTATATTGTTTTATTAAAGGCTAGTCTCGTGCCACCAATTATCTCTGAACAAGTTAAATTTCCCACTGGTTGGCGAATTGAAAGTTATCTTGAAAGGTTAAGGAAAAGAGAGAAAGAGATGGGAATCAGGATTCTTAGGCAGGCTTATTGTATGCAGGGAACAGAATGGGACATTTTATTAATTGTAAGTGCGTTATCTCAGGCTGAGTATGTAGAATTCATGGATAAACTATCAAAAGAAGGATGGATAGCTAAGGGTTGGAGTATGACTCCAGTAGAGTTTGGTAATAACTGGATTTTTGATCCAATAGAAGTACCTTCGGTAAAGACTTTCAAGGAAAGAGTGAAAAATATAAGGATCAAAAAATAGATATGCCAAAAGAAAAGATTATTTGGAAACATAAAAAAGCAACAGAGCTTTATCATAAAGAAGAAATTTCTAAAAAAGCTTCAGGAGCGATAGACGAAAAATATGTAAAAAATTACATTGCTTCGAAAAAGAATGTAAAATTGGTTTCTCTCGGAATAGGTAATGGAAGGGAACTTTATTGGTTGAATAAATTAAAAAATATAAAAGAGATAATTGGAGTTGATTATTCAGGAGAAATGTTGGATATTTGCAAAGCAGTTGCTAAACAATATAGAGTCAAAACCTTTCTAGTCAAAGACAACCTCCTTTCCTTAAAAAGATTAAAAAGAATTATCGAAAAAGAAAAAATACCTCTAATTTTTCTTTCGCTTCTTAATACCATTGGAAATTTCACCTTAAAACAAAGGGAAAAAATTTTAAAAAATGTAGATAGTTTAATAAAGAAGAAAGACAGAATAATCCTTTGTTTATATAAAAGACCAGAAAGAATTAGAGCAAAAATAATTTTACCTCCTCAAATAAAAATAAAAGGAAATTTAGTAAAAAGGATTGAATTAGGCGAAGCGATCGAGTACGCTTCTTTGGAGTTTTTCTGGCCACCAATTTTAGAAAAATTTCGCCAAATTCCGAGGTTTTGGTATAACGAAAAAACTAATGATATCACAATCTATGTCGGTAAAAAGAAGATTCTAATTTCTCACCGTTTTTCGGAAGAAGAAATAAAAAAACTCTGCCAAATTGCAAAGTTGAAAATTGAAAAACTTATTGAAGGGAAATTTATGTGGGTAGTGATATTGAAAACTTGATTTTTACAAAAATCCTCTCAATTCTTTTTTAAATTCTCTAAGAATATTCTCTTTTTTTACTTTCTGAATAATTTTTCCGTCTCTCATAATTAAAGCTAAATTTTTAGCGCCAACAATCGCCAAATTCGCTTCCCTCCCTTCTCCCAAGCCATTAACTAAACAACCCATCACCGCTATTTTCAGCGGTTTTTTTATGTCGCGAGTTTCTTTTTCGATTTCTCCGGCAATTTTTATAACATCAATTTCTGACCTGGCACAGGTAGGGCAACTGATAATTTTTACTCCCCTTTCTCTTAACTCCAAACTCTTTAGAATCTCCCAGCCAACTTTTACTTCTTCAGTTGGGTCAGCGCTTAAAGAAACTCTAATAGTATCTCCAATTCCTTTTAGTAACAAGTATCCGATTCCCATTGCTGATTTAATAGTTCCAGAAAATTCTGTTCCGGCTTCAGTTATCCCTAAATGAAAAGGATAGTCAACTTTTTCCGCTAACATTTCATAGGCCTTGATTGTCCGCAAAACGTCAGGGGCTTTTAAAGAAATTACTAAATCATAGAATCCAAGATTCTCCATTAGTCTAACATTTTTTAAAGCTGATTTTACCATCATTTCAGCGGTTACTCTTTTTCGTCCTCCTAATATCTCTCTTTCGAGAGATCCGCTATTTACCCCAATTCTAATTGGGATTTTTCTTTTCTTGCAAAGCTTAACTATTTTAGCCAATTCTGACTCAGGGAAATTTCCCGGATTTATTCTTATTTTATCCGCCCCTTGATTTATTGATTCTTGAGCTAATTCTGCCGAGTAATGAATATCAGCCACTAAAGGAATATTAATTTTCTTTTTAATTTCTTTGATGGTTTTAGCCGACCTTAAATCCGGGACTCCGATCCTTATTATTTCGCAACCGGTTTTTTCTAATTTTTTAATTTGCTTAACAGTTTTTTCAACATCCCAGCCGCGAGTATTAGTCATCGATTGAACCAAAATAGGGAAATTCCCCCCGATTTTTTTGTCGCCAATTTTTATTACTTTTGTTTTACGTCTTTCAGCCATTTTTTAATCTTTTGGATTTCCCAATCCGGAGTCGAAGTCCCCGAGACAACTCCTAAACTGGAAATATCCTTAAAATTGATTTTTTTTAACTTCGCTAAAGAATTTATCCACCAAATTGGTTTTTTGACTTTCTTTACTATTTCCGCCAGTCGCCTAGTATTTGCTGAAGACCGAGAGCCAATCACCAAAATTCCATCAGCTTTTTTTGAAATCTCAGACAGTTCCTTTTGACGGAATACCACTTCGGGACAAACGGTATTCACCCATTTGAACTTCTTAGCTTTGTTTTTTAAAATTTTTAAAATTTCGTTGACTTTATTTAAATCTTGAGTAGTTTGAGAAACCACCCCCATCTTTTTGAATTTAGGCAAACTTTTAGCCTGAGATTCATTTTCAATGACAAGGGTTTTACCCTCGACTTTCCCCTTTATTCCTTTTACTTCCGGATGTCCTTTATCTCCAATGATAATAACTTGATAGCCATCCTCAAAAAGATTTTGAGCTTTCAGTTGGGCATTTTTAACTAAGGGGCAGGTAGTGTCTCTGATTATTATCTTTTTCTCGGTTTTCTTTAAGTCAACAATTTCTCCATGAGCTCTAAGGATTAAGGTTCCTGATTTAATCCCGCTCTCTAGATTAGAGGGCGGGATAAATTTCCCTCCTAATTTTTTTAATCTTTCGATAACTTTTTCATTATGAACTAATGGGCCTAAAAATTGAATTGGCTTAGGGTCCTTCTTTAATGATTTTTCAGCAATGGTTATTGCTCTTTTCACTCCCCAGCAAAAGCCAACATGTTTTGCAAAAATAATTTTCATTTATCGAGCCCCGCCCTTTCCTTTCTTTTAGAAAGGGCGGGGCGAAGGTGAAGATGAAGCTTTAGCTTCATCGACTCAGCTGATTTTCTACAAATTTCAAATCTTCAAGATAAGTTACCTTTATATTCTTGGAACTGGCCTGAACAATTTTAGGTTTTACTCCTAATCTTTCTACCAAAGAGACATCGTCTGTTCCGTAAAACTTCTCAGCAAGCGCCTTCTCAAAAGCCCTTTTTGCCAAGGTATATTCTATTGCTTGAGGAGTTTGAGCCAAAAAAATCTTTTCCCGATTAATAGTTCTAACTACAAATCCATTTTTATCCTTTTCTTTTATCGTGTCCCTTGCTGGCTGAGCAACTAAAGCAACTTTATATTTTTTGGCCGCTCGAATTACGTTGGCGATCTCATTCTGAGAAACGAGGGGATTTGCGCCGTTATGAACTAAAACTAAATCCCCAGATTTGGCCCCTAATTTTTCAGCCGCTTTTAGCCCGTTAAAGGCTGAATCTTGTCGCTCTTTTCTACCCTTTACTACCAACTTAATTTTTTTAAACTTATATTTTTTGCTCAGGGTAAAAAATTTTTTAAAATCCGATTCCCTTGCTACTAAAATTATTCCATCGACTTGAGGATGTTTTTCAAAGGCCCTGATTGTATAAAAAATCAGGGGCTTCTCGTTAATCCGATAAAAAATTTTGTTAATTCCCCGTATTCTTTTACTACCGCCGGCGGCTAAAATAATGGCAATTGTCATAGTTTAAATATCTTTATGGCTTTATTTTCAGGTCGGCAAATAAAAATATCTCCATTGAAATCTTGATAATTTTCAATAATTTTTTTTGCCAGTTTATAATTATTTACTTCGCCAAAAACAGTAGGGCCGGAACCAGAAAGCTTCAGTTTAATTTTAAATTTAGCGAGGTGGTTTTCTAAATTTTTTATTTCTGGGCACAATTCTTTAGCTAAAGTGAAAAAATCTTTCCCCGTTTTATCATAAAGTTCATACATCATTTTAGTTTCGAGTCGCTTATGGGGGCGGAACAAAAGAAATAATTTTGGTAAACTTCTCTTTATCGGTGTTATTTTTTCCCCGATTCCTTCCACCCTGCAAGTTCCTCCGTAAAAGAAAAAGGGCAAGTCGGCTCCAACTTTTACTCCAATTTTTCCCAGCTCTTTTTTAGATAATTTTAAATTATAAAGAGAATTTAAACCAACTAAGGTTGCAGCAGCATCGGCGCTTCCTCCTCCTAATCCCGCAGATATTGGAATTGATTTTTGAAGATGGATTTGACAAGGTAGAGATTTGCCAAGATTTTTCTCTAAGGATTTTTTAGCCTTAAAAATAATATTTTCCGCTTCAGAACAAATTACTGCCCCGGTAAAGTTATCCTTCTTAGATTTTTCCAGAAGCAAAAAATCGGAAAGGTTGATGGATTGAAAAACACTTTTGATTTGATGGAAACCTGTTGGTAATTTATTCAAAATTTCCAAATTGAGATTTATTTTAGCATTAGCTTGGATTAAAATGGTTTCCATATGATTAAATTATCCTTTATTTCAAGCTTTCCATCAATAAATTTTTCAATAACCCAAATGTTGGTTTGACAATGATTTGTGATTTCTGAAACCGTGACCTGGCTTTTTCCCGGAGCCAAAGCCAGATAAGGTAAAATTTGGTCAGCTAGGTGTTTATCCAAGCAAGCCCCAGATTTTTGTTCTCTTAATAATTCTAAAGCCGATTCTTTGCCGACATCTTCGGCTCTTTCCCCCAATTTTCCTAAATTATCAGTTCCGATTACCGTATTTTCAAATTCGGCAACTAAACAAATTTGGCTTCCTGGGCATCGGGTGTCATAATACTCAATTTTCTCTTCTGTTGGCAATTTCAATTTTCCTAAGACTTCTCTTACTCCAGCAACTTGGCGTTCAGCTGCCCTCTTTTCCTTTAGAGCATTTGAAGCTCCAGAAATCACTAAAATCTTTTTAAGAGAACCTCGTTCGGTAAGATTGAGATTTTTTAACTTAGTAGGGAATATCTTTACCTCAACCTTGGCACCACCTTCTGGATAATAGCCCCGTTTTAAGACATTAACTTCGATTTTACCACCCATTTTCTCTAATATTTTTAGAAATACATAGCGGAAATGGTCAACACTCGGCGAGAAAAAAGTATCAGTGGCTCCGCCATCAAAAATAATTTTGATTGGATTTTGGACAAATAAGGTTAGCGGGATTAAAGTTTGTAAAACTAAAGTAATGCTTCCCGCAGTCGGAATCTTTACAGAGACCCGGTCTCTGTAAAGATCTCCAGGGTAGAATTGAATTTCTTCGGAACCTAAATAATCTCCTTCTAATTTTCCATTACAAAGCTGGGAGAGAGCTTGAATTCCAAAAAGATGCTGGGTCATTAATCCTGGTTTTTCTCTACTCTTTCTAATATTAAAAACACGGCAAGGTTTTTTAGTTACTGCCGCCAATGCACAAGCGGTCCTTAATACCTGGCCGCCAGCTTCACCAATTGACCCATCTATTTCAATCATATGGCAAAATCCTTCATATATTTTAGATCTAATTTGATTTTAAATTAAAAACTTTACAAAATCAAAGAAAATTGTAAAATTTATATTAATGGAAATAATTCCGGCCATTGATATTCTAGGCGGCAAATGCGTGAGATTAACCAAAGGGGATTTTAAATCAAAAAAAGTCTATGGCTCGAGTCCCTTAAAAATGGCTCAGCGTTTTCAAAGAGCAGGTCTGAAAAGATTGTACTTAATAGATTTAGAAGGAGCAAAAGCAGGAAAAATAAAAAACTGGGGCTATGGTTAAAGAAAGAATTAAAAAAATGGGCCACTATAAACCTCCTATAGAAGGAAGGAGCGTTAAAGATTATTTACTTTTAGATTTTAACGAGAGAACGACTCCTGACAGTCCGAAAGTCAAAGAGGCTTTAAAGAAATTTCTTGATTCAGATAGATTGCAGATTTACCCGGAATATGGAGATTTGGAAGCAAAAATTGCGGAATATGCAGGAGTAAAGGATGACGAAGTTATGGTAACAAATGGCGGGGACCAGGGAATTGATATTATTTGTCGAGCTTATCTTGATCCGGGAGATAAAATTATTATTCCTTTTCCTGCTTTCGCCATGCACTATCAATCAGCCGGAATTCAGGGAGCGGAGATTTTAGAGCCAAGATATGGCGAAAATGGAGAATTTCCCTTAGGAGAAGTTTTAAATTTATTAGGGGACGAGAAAGTTAAGTTAATTATTCTCTGTAATCCAAATAATCCTTTAGGAAGTCCAATTTCAATTGAAGATGTTGAGGAAATTTTAATTAAATCCAGAGAGAAAGATATTGCTGTTTTACATGACGAAGCTTATTTTGAGTTTTCTAAAATTACCGCCAAAGATTTAATTGAAAAATACAATAATCTTTATATCATGAGAACTTTTGCTAAAGCCTTTGGTTTGGTGGCAAGTCGGGCAGGTCATCTCATTTCCCAAGAAGATAATATTCAAGAATTATTAAAAATTCGAGGACCTTATGATGTAAATATGTTCGCTAAGACCGCAATTTTAGCTGCCCTAGAAGATACAAAATATATGAAAGATTATGTTAAAGAAGTGATAGAGAAGGCAAAACCGAAATTTGAAGAATTTTTAAGAGATAAAAAGATTTTCTTTTATCCTAGTGCTACTAATTTCTTATTTCTGAAAGTATCAAATCCTCAAGAAATAATTGAAAGTTTAAAATCTAAAGGAATTTTAGTAAGACCTAAAAAAGGTCCTGATGGTAAAGAAGGAATAAGGGTTAGTATTGGGACTTTAGAAGATACAGAGCGATTTGTTAGAGCTTTTTCTGAAATATAATAAAACTTGACCCTGTTAGAAATTTTTAGTAAAATCATCAGTTAAATAGAAAACATACTGGATTTCTAACGAGGTTGACAAAAGTTTTGGATATAAGTAAATTAAAATATATGGGTAATCAAAAATTAAACAACTTATTATTTGAGTATTTGACGGAAACTACTAAAGAGGTTAGGAAAAGAGCAGCTAACGGAGAAGGAAGAGAGATTGTGGGCGATGTAATTAATAGACCAGAAGATATTGAAATTGGAATTGATAGGGTAGGAGAGAATATTTTAGAAAGGCTTTTAAAAAAACATAATTTAAAAGCCACTATTTTTTCTGAGCCAGATGGTAGAGATATTGAAAATGGAGATGACCCTGAATTTTATGGTTCAATCGATCCCTTTGATGGTTCAGTTCTTTTTCTGAGAGGATTTGAGCATAATTGGTATACTGCCCTAAGTTTTTATGATCGAAAAAGGAATCCTATTGCCACCGGAATTGCTGATATTCTAAATCAGAAATTTTATATTAATGAAAGCGAGGAGAATTATCTATTAGATGTGAATGGAGGTCAGAAAAAGAAAATTTTTCCATCAAAAAGAAAAAAATTAACTGAACCTATTGTTTTGGCTAGCTATTTAATGAGTTCCCAATATTCTCAAAAATTCCTTGATATTTTTGGAGATTTAGTTAAAGGGTTACATCCCAAAGCGCTTTTTTATCCTCAGGGAGGCTCATTTATTTATAGCTACTTAGCTTCGGGTCTAGTTGATGCTTATGTAATGTTTAACGAACCCCGCTCAGAAATTGATCCCGGTTTTCCTATTGCCAAAGCAGCTGGATGTTCAGTTGTTAGCGTTGATTCTGACGGAAGCTACCAAGATTACGAATTTATCCCAGGGAAGCAACATGATAAAGTGGATTTATTAATTGCTACTGCCACTCTCGAACTTCGAGATGAATTAATAAAGTATTATGTTAAAAAATATGCCGAAAAATACTCTTTTAAACTTTAAACCAATTCAAAAATTTATCGGTGGAATTGGCAAAGATATAAAGAAATATTTTGGAAAAGATAAAGGCTGTATCATTGGTCTGGGAGATGACGGAGTTTTTTATGGATTAGGGCTTTATCAATGGTTAAGCAAACAAAATAAAAAAATAGCCTTTGCCACCATGGAAGATAACGGGCAAGGATTAGAAGAAGAAAAAGTAAAAGGAAGGAAAGTTTTAATAGTGGATAATGATATAATTTCAGGTAAGAGTTATAAAAGGGCAATAGAAATAATGAAAGCGAAAAAAGAAAGATTAAAAATAAAGGCAATAAAATTTGCCGTTTTATGCGATAGAACTGGTTTAGCTGATTTTTCAATTGAAGGTTATTCAGCTTATGCCCCCTGGGGTTTAGAAAAAATAGATGGAACAGATTTAAAAATTATTCAAGCCTTATCTGATGATGGAAGAAAATCATTTGTTGAAATTGCTAAAAAAACGGGTTTAAGCCCAGTAGGAGTTAAAAACAGAGTAGAAAGATTAATAGACGAAGGAATTTTAAAAATTCAAGGATTACTGAATATAGGAAAATGTTATTCAGTAAGTGCTAATATTGAAATTGAAGCAGACCAAAAAACAATTTCTAAAATGATAGAAAAATTTGAAAAATCTTCCTTAGTCTATCATTTAGTTAAAACTTCTGGAAGCTATAATTTATTAATAAGTATTATTGCTCCGAACCTAGAAAGTATAGAAAATTTTATTGCCAAAGAAATAAGAAGAGATCCAGGAGTAAAACATATTGAGGTTAATGTAGGAGAGTTACCAATAATTCCTAAAGCTTGGAATCCGCCGATTGCTTAGCCCTTGACAAGTAATCTCGGTATATTAAAGTAAGTCATACCGGTGAATAACTTTAAAAAATAAAGCGAAAAGCCATTTTTAGTAAATTTTTTAAAGGCCTTGACAAGGTTTCTTAAAAGAATATAGTTAAAGTAGGAGAAAGACTAATTTTAAAAATGCTAGAAAAAAATACAGAAAAAATTAATATTCTTAGAATTCCCACCCACCTTGAGTGGTCTTATGCTACTATTGTTGTTCTATTTGGGAAAATAATTCGTTGAGGGGGTAGTAAAAATTATTCACTTTAAAAACTAATCCCCTCACCAAAAGGGGATTTTTCAAAAAATATGGCAGGAAAAAAGTTTTATTTAACCAAACAAGGTCTTGAAAGAATAAAAAAAGAATACCAAGACCTTAAGAATCTTAAACTTGCCAAAACGAAGGGAGAAATCCCTAAGATTTGGCATTCTGAAGATATAAATCCGGAATATCTTTCCTTTCGGGAAGATTTAAGTTTTTTGGAAACAAGAATAGCTGAATTAGAAAATATTTTAAAGAACGTCGACCTTATTAAACCTCCTCCGAAAGAAAAACGAGGCTTCGTTAATTTAGGAGCTAAAGTTTTAGTTGAGGTGGATGGTCAGACCGACGAATTTGAAATTGTTGGCTCTTTGGAGGCAAATCCATCTCTGGGGAAAATTTCAAATGAATCCCCTGTGGGGGAAGTCCTCTTGGGACGCCGAGCCGGAGACGAGGTTCTTATTTCTTCTCCCATTCAGACAGTTTATAAGGTTAAAAAAATAAGATACCAAAATATTTAAAAATATCGAATTTTTTAATTCAGAGAGGAAATTTTTCCTCTCTTTTTAATTTAAAAAAGACATGATAGACTAAAATCGAAGAGAACTTCATTCTCTTCTTAACCTTCGCTTCTTGCGTAAGCTCGGTAATTTATGAAAGATATTCTTAATTTTTTAATTGAAATTGGAAAGCTAAAAGGAAAAAAGAGAAGAGGTTGGATAGTACATCAAATAAAAAACCCAGAGAGTACAGCTGAGCATATTTTTCGAATGGCTATTGTCGCTTGGCTATTGGGAAGAAAAAGAAAATTGAATTTAGAGCGAATAATTAAAATAGTCCTAATCCACGATTTGTGCGAAGTTTACGCTCCTGACTTAACTCCCTACGATCCTTTATTACCTAAAAACAAAAAGAAAATAATGGAGGTCTTGAAACGTTGGCCGAAATTTACTACCGCTTTAAAAAAGAAAAAATATCAAGATAAATTTAAATCAGAATCTTCTGCTTTGGATAAGCTTACTTCTAAATTACCTAAAGATTTAAAGGCAGAAATAAAAAATCTTTGGTTAGATTATGAAAAAGGCTTAACTAAAGAAGGAAGGTTTGTCAGACAAATAGACAAAGTTGAAAATTTTTTACAAGGTATTGAGTATTGGAAAAGATATGGAAGAATTCAATACAAACTTTGGCTGAGATGGATAAAAGAAATAGTAGATGACCCAGTTTTACTCGAATTTGTCAGGACCTTAGAAAATAAATTTTGTAAAAAATGGAAGCAATAAAAAAAATTATATTAATCTCAATTATTCTAGGTGGTTTATTTTTTCTTTTTGGACCAGAGGTTGCTCCAGAAAATCTTCAACCCCAGGAGATTTTAAGTCTGGCTGAGGATAGCGATGTGATTATTGTTTTTAATTCCGGCGGTTGGGGCTATACTCCTTTGGAAAAAGCCTGGGATTTTGCTCCGATTATTGAAGGAATCCAGGGGACTCTCAGCGAATGGGGATATAGTTCAGCAGTTATTCCTTACAATAGAACAAAAAATACCTTGATAGGGAAAGTGGCCGGAGCTAAAGATTTTCTAAACTCTTTTAATTTTTCTTCAGAAACTTTAGCCGAGGAGATAGAATTTTTAGCTGAAAATTCACCAGATAAAAAAATAATTATAGCTGGGTTATCTAACGGAGCAGCTTTTGTTAATAGAACTTACGAAAAAGTTTCCGAAGAAGTTAAAGGCTCGGTTTATGCGATCTCCTTAGGCGATCCTTTCTGGACAAAGACCTTTAAATCAGATAACATGCTCCAATTAGACAATAACGGGAAAGACAGTCTAGCCGAGGGAGAGATAAAAACCTTAATTTTTTCCTTAATAAAAACTCCCTTTAAATGGCTTTCGGCCAAAATAAATGGCCAAAATCTGACATTTTTTCATGCAATTCAGCCACCTGGTCACGAATATCTTTGGAATTCTGGTGAGGTTGGTCCCGAAATTGTAACTTTTCTTGCAGAAAAACTTCGCTAACTATGAAACCGGGTGAACTCTACGTTGGTACTTCTGGCTGGGTTTATTCAGATTGGCAAGGAATTTTTTACCCTGAAGATCTACCATCGAAAAATAAATTAAAATATTTCTCTAACTATTTTAAGACAACCGAAATAAACTACTCTTTTTATCATTTACCTCGACCGTCGAGTTATCAAAATTGGTACAGTCAGACGCCGGAGGATTTTATTTTCGCTGTTAAAGCCAACCGTTTTATTACTCATACCTGCCTTGCCGGCAGGCAGGTTAAAAGACTTCAAGAAGTAAAAGAGGCCTGGCAACAATTTATCGAAAATGCCCTAAATCTCAAAGAAAAATTGGGGCCAATTTTATTCCAATTCCCACCAAGCTTTCAAGCAACTGAAGTAGATATCAAACGCTTAGAGGATTTTCTAAAATTTATTACTAAATACAAGATACAAGATACAAAATACAAAATACGTTATGCCTTTGAGTTTCGTCACAAAAGTTGGTGCGACGAAAAAATTTATAATTTATTAAAAAAATATAATGTAGCCTGGGTGATTGCCGATTCCCCTGGGCGGCGGGTGGGTTGGAGTCCAAAAGCTGAAGCTGTCACTGCCGATTTTGTTTATGTGAGGATGCATGGCTCTCAGGTTTTATTTGCTTCAAAATACACAAAAAATGAACTAAGCTCCTTAGCTCAAAAAATCAAAAAATATTTAAAGCAAGGATTAGATGTTTACGTTTATTTTAACAACGACTTCCATGGTTACGCTATCGAAAACGCCAAAGAGCTCATAAAACTTTGTAAGTAAAAAGATAAATTTTATTAATTTTTAAAATCTTCTAATTTTTTGGGATTTTGTTTTTGGCTGGATTGAGGTAAAATGAAAAACAGGCGAAGATATTTTTTCCAAAATATCTTCTTCACCTTCGCTTACCTGAGCGTAGCGAAAGGTGGAAAAGAACAGAATGTTCTTTGACCCATAAATAAAAGCTTGGTTCATGAAGAAATTTTTGCTTCTTTTAGTTTCTCTTTTGATTGGGATAGGAATATTTATCTGGGTTGGAAAAGCTGTTGGTTGGCAAGAAATAAAAAGGGCCTTTTTAGTTTTTACCGGCTGGCAGGGATTAGTAATTTTTGGTTTAACTTTTTTAACAGTGCTGATTGGAAATTGGAAATGGAGGGAAATTTTAAAAGGAGAAAATGTCACAGTTTCTTTTAGGGGACTTCTCAGCCCTTATTTAGCTGGTTTTTCATTAATGTTTTTAGCTCCAATTTTGCTTTGGGCTGGTGAAATTTTCCGAGGTTATATTTTAAAAGAAAAAAATCAGATACCTTGGTCAAAAGGGATGGCCTCAGTTTTTATAGATAGAGTAACAGAATGGACAGCTAATTTAATAGTTATTTTTTTTGGAGTTTTATTTTTTCTTTATACAATTGGTCTTCCGCCAATAAAATTATTAATAATTTTCGGAAGCATCTTCTTATTTTTTGCCGGAGGAATTAGCTATTTTTATTTAAAAACTTTCAAAAGAGAAAGCATGGCAAAATTTCTTTTAAGAATTTTTGGCCTGGAAAGATTTAACCACGCCAACTCAATTTTAGATATTGAAAAAGAAATTTTCAACTTCTTTAAGCCAAAAAAACTCGCGATGTGGAGAGCGTTTTCTCTTTCTTTTTTGAGGGCACTGGCAATGTATTCCAGGGCCTGGTTTTTAATTATCTTTTTGGGAAAAGAAATTTCAACTCTACCAGCCCTTTCTATCCTTGGCTTTACTTATTTAGCAGCAATGATTCCTATTCCAACCGCTTTGGGCTCTCACGAGGCCATCCAAACTTTTGCCTTTAATTCTCTTGGACTCGGAGCATCAACTGCTGCCGCATTTACCATGATTATTAGAGGAGCAGAGTTAATTATAGCTTTAACTGGAGTAGCAATTTTATTTCAATTAGGAATAATATTACTAAGGAAAGCTTTATTTAAAAAAATAGATAATTTTAAAAAAAATGAAATTTAATATCTTTACCAAAGGATTTACAGACATTATCGATATTACCCCTCAAGTTTTAAAAGCAGTAAAAGAATCTAGAGTAAAAGATGGGATTTGTTTAGTTTTTGTTGCTCATTCAACCTGCGCTGTAACT
This sequence comes from uncultured Candidatus Saccharibacteria bacterium, assembly GCA_964632335.1. GTDB lineage: Bacteria > Patescibacteriota > Minisyncoccia > Minisyncoccales > CAZWDF01 > CAZWDF01. The sequence goes on from CAZWDF010000003.1 coordinate 20,629, forward strand.
ACAATTGAATACGAAGAAGGGGCGATGAAAGATTTAAAAAGAGCTTTAGAAATTGTCGCTCCGATGAATGAAAATTATGAGCATTGCAAAAAATGGGGGGATTGTAATGGTTACGCCCACATTAGAGCAGCCCTGATGAAACCCTGTTTAACTGTCCCAATTGAAAATGAGAAATTGATTTTAGGTCAATGGCAGCAAATCGTTCTCGTTGACTTTGACAATCGGCCGAGGGAAAGAGAAATAATTGTAAAAGTAATAAAACAATGAAAATTGGCATTAATAAGGTTATTCAAACTTTAATTACCTCTGATTTTCTTCTTCAATCTGGCTGGGGTTTAATCGGCCCGATTTTTGCCATCTTTTTAACCAAGCAAATTCAGGGAGGTTCCCTGGAAATGGTCGGTTTTATTGCCGCAACTTATTGGATTACAAAGTCAGTTGTTCAGCCCTTTATTGCCCATTTTCTTGATGTAAAAAGAGGCGAGAGAGATGATTTCCGGTTTTTGGTCAGTGGTATGTATCTGGCCAATTTGATTCCCTTGGGTTATGCTTTTTCAACCCAACCTTGGCACATTTTTACCCTGGAATTTATTCATGGTTTGGCTATGGCTTGTGTGGTTCCCAGTTGGGCAGGCATTTTTACCAGACACATTGATAAAGGGTGGGAGGCTTTCTCCTGGAGCATTGAAAGCACGGGAATTGGTTTTGCGGCTGCCTTTGCCGGCGCTTTAGGTGGGATATTAGCCACCCTTTTAGGATTTAGAGTTGTTTTTGTTTTAGTCAGTATCTTTGGTTTAATTTCCTCTTCAGTTTTGCTTTTAATTCGCCATCAACTTTTTCCCAAAGACCGTTTTATTCCTCGGGTGCCACCTTCAGAAAAACCGTTCTAGAAGGCGATGAGAACAAGGTTCTCATCTTCGCCTTCAATGCTCAATGAAGCTAAAGCTTCATTTCGACCATCGATTTTACTTGTAAAATCTCGGTTTATGAAGAACCAAGAAATTGCTAAAATATTCTATGAGATAGCAAATTACCTGGAAATGGAAGGAGTGGCTTTCAAACCCTATGCCTATCAAAAGGTGGCTTTGACTTTAGAGACATTGGAAAAAGATGTTGAAGAAATTTACAAAAGAGGAGGAGTAAAAGCCTTAAAAGAAATTCCTGGGGTGGGCGAGAGTATTGCCAAACAAATCGAGGAATATTTGAAAACAGGTAAAGTTAATGGTTACGAAAAATTAAAAAAGAAAACACCCATTAATTTAGAAGAGATAATTGCTGTCGAAGGGGTGGGCCCAAGAAAGGCAAAAACTCTCTACCAAAAATTAGGAATTAGGAACTTAAAAGATTTAGAGCGGGCCGCTAAAGCTCATAAAATTTCTCCCTTATTTGGTTTCGGAGAGAAAACTGAAAAAAATATTTTAGAAGGCATTGCTTTTTTAAAAAGGAGCAAAGGAAGATTTCTTTTAGGAGAAATTTTGCCAAAGGTAAGAGAGGTTGAGGAGAAACTGAAAAGTTTAAAAGAGGTAGAAAGGGTAGATGTCGTCGGTTCTATTAGGAGAAGGAAAGAGACAATTGGAGATGTCGATTTTTTGGTCATTTCGAAAAAGCCAGAAAAGGTGATGGATTTTTTTACATCTTTACCAGGAATTATAAAAATTTGGGGGAAGGGAACTACTAAGGCATCAGTAAGATTAAAAGAAGGATTTGATATGGATTTAAGAGTTTTGCCAAAAAGATCTTATGGAGCAGCGCTTCAATATTTCATTGGTTCAAAAGAGCACAATATTGTCTTAAGAAAAATTGCCATTGATAAAGGGTTAAAACTCTCGGAGTATGGTTTATTCCGAGGTTCTAAAATGATTGCTGGTGAAAATGAAAAAGAAATTTATGAAAAATTGGGAATAGATTGGATTCCACCTGAAATGAGGGAAAATCAGGGAGAAATTGAAGCTGCCTTAAAAAGGAAGTTGCCAAAGTTAGTAGAATTGAAAGACATTAAAGGCGATTTGCACACTCATTCAAATTGGGATGGAGGGGGAAATACAATTTTAGAAATGGCTGAGGTTGCCCAAGATATGGGATACCAATATTTAGGAATTGCTGACCACACAAAGTTTCTAAGAATCGAACATGGTCTTAATGAAAGACAGCTTCTGTCTCAAAGAAAAGAAATTGAAAAACTAAATACTAGATACAAAATACAAGATACAAAATTCAGAATCCTCCAGGGATGTGAGGCTAATGTTTTAAATGACGGCTCAATTGATATAAAGGATGAGGCATTAAAAAAATTGGATTTTGTGATTTCCGGAGTCCATTCCAATTTTAAAATGGAAAAGTCAAAAATGACCGAGAGAATAATTCGAGCAATGAAAAATCCCAATGTTGACATTATTTCTCATCCCACTGGGAGAATACTAAAAAGAAGGGATGAGTATCAAATTGATTTTGATAAAATTTTGAGGGTGGCTAAAGAAACTGGAACAATTTTGGAAATTAATTCTTTTCCAGAAAGATTAGATTTAAACGCAGAGAATATCAGGCGGGCAAAAGAAGCCGGAGTAAAAATGGTAATAAATACCGATTCTCATCATAAAGACCAACTACATTTTATTGAGTTTGGTATTGCCCAGGCCCGTCGTGGCTGGGCTGAAAAAGGAGATATAATTAATACCCAACCATTAGAAAAATTATTAAAATTTTTTAAATAAATGCCAATTGAAAAATCAGCCGGAGCAGTAATTTTTAGGAAAGAAGGAGGTAAGATTTATTACCTTCTTTTGCATTATCCTTCGAACGCTAAATCACCAAGGGAATATTGGGATTTTCCCAAAGGGCATATTGAAAAAGGGGAGAAAATTGAAGAGACGGTGAAGCGGGAAGTTGAAGAGGAAACGGGATTAAAAGATATAAAATTAATTGAAGGATTTAAAGAATGGATAAAATATTTTTTTAAATTTAAAGAAAAAAACATTTTCAAAATAGTTACTTTTTTCTTAGCCGAGACAAAAACTAAAGAAGTGAAGGTCTCTTTTGAGCACATTGGCTTTAAGTGGCTGCCGTATGAAGAGGCGATAGAAAAATTAACTTTTAAAAATGCTAAAGAAATCCTCAAAAAAGCCAATGAGTTTATTTCGAGAGAAAGTATATGAGGTGGTGAGAAAAATTCCGAAAGGAAAAGTAATGAGTTATAAGATAATATCAAAGTTGGTTGGTTCCCCTCGAGCCTGGCGAGCAGTGGGGAATATTTTGAATAAAAATAAAGACTCCAAAACTCCCTGTCATCGGGTAATAAGATCAAATGGTAGAGTAGGTGGCTATAATCAAGGAATGAAAAAGAAAATTTATTTATTAAAAAAAGAAGGTATAATTATTAAAGATGGGAAAATTACATCCAGATCTACAAAATAAGGAATTCTGGTATAAAGATATCACTTTAATCCCTAACCGTCTTCCTGATTTTGAAAGAGATGAGGTTGATTTAACGACTAATTTTACCAAACGAGTAATTTTAAAAACTCCTTTTATTTCAACACCCATGGATACGGTTACCGAAACAGAAATGGCAATTTTAATGGCTTTGATGGGAGGGATTGGGGTAATTCATTATAATTTCTCAACTATTGATGAACAAATAGAAGAGGTAGAGAAAGTTAAAAGATTCCAAGCCGGGTTTGTTTTCAGCCCGGTTGTTTTATCATCCAAAAATACAATTAGAGATGTCTACAATATTAACGAAAAATATGGTTTCTTCAGCACACCGATTACTGAAGACGGTACCCTGAACTCAAAATTAGTAGGAATTGTTACCCGTCGGGACGTCAGATACAGAAAAGATATGGATACAAAATTAAAAGACGTTATGACTCCGAGAGAGAAATTGATAGTGGCCAAAAAATCAGAAACAATTGATAAAAACGATCTCCGGACAGCTAATGAGACAATAAGGAAGAATAATCTCGACACTTTGCCAATTGTTGATACCGATGATAAAGTCGTTGCTTTAGTTACTGATTCAGATCTACAAAAAAACGAGCAATTTCCCTTGGCGACAAAAAATAGCAATAAGCAATTGAGGGTATTTATTGCCGTTGAATCGAGATTAAAACTGGCTCAAGAAAGAATTAAAAAAGCAATTACTGCTGGCGTTGACGGAATTATCATCGATGCCAGCGTTGTTTTTAGAGAACAATTGGAAATTGCAAAATGGGTAAAACAAAACTTCCCCGAATTAGAAGTGGTAGTAGGTAATGTTGATTCGTCCGAGATGGTGAAAAAAATAATGGAAGAAGGGTTTAAATATTGTGATGCTATCAAAGTTGGCATTGGGCCAGGAGCAGCCTGTATTACTCAGCAAGAACTCGGCACAGGCCGGGCTCAGGCTTCGGCAGTTTGGGAATGCGCTGAAACTGTGAAAAAATTAGAACCAAAATATGGCTTTATTCCAATTATTGCCGATGGCGGAATAAAGACTCCTGATTTGGCTGAGATTCAAAAACCGGGAGATATAACAAAAGCCTTGGCTTTGGGAGCCCAGACAGTAATGATGGGTTCTTTACTCGCCGGTCTAGATGAATCTCCAGGAGAAAAGGAATTTAATTACGAAGAGAATCGAATGGTCAAAAAATATCGAGGAATGGGGTCTTTAGAAGCAATGGAGAGAAGGTCGGCGGTGAGATACGCTGTGGATAAAACAAAAATCAGGATTGCCGAAGGAATTGTCACCAAAGTGCCTTATCGGGGCTCGGGTTACGATTTTTTACCAAGACTAATTATTGGTGTAAAGCAAAGCCTCCAAAAACAAGGATTTAAAAACATTAAAGAATTACAAGAAGAAGCTGACATTCGGCCTATTTGACTTGGAATAGGAAAAATGGAAAAATAGAATAGTAAAGCAAAATGGAGGGTTGTTTTCAATGCTCTTTTTATATCAAAAAATAAAGGAAAAGGAGGCGAAAAGAAATGTCCGGAGTGTTGGGAATTGATGTTAATAGAGACTGCTTGGAAGAAGTAATAGATGCAGCAGGTATTATTCAGCCCAGAGGAGATGAGTGGGGTGGGTTTGCTGTGGTTCAAGGCAATGAAATTGTTAGAGAGGCAGACAAAGGCAAAATAACGCCCCTGTTAGAAAGAGAGAGTTCAAAACTAAAGGACCCGCAAAAAATAATTATTCATGTCAACCAAAGTCCCAAAAATCCTCAACCAGCTAGAATCGAAGAAACTGAAATAGGACCAATTGCCTTAGCTTTTGATGGGAAGATTATCAATAAAGACGAGCTTAGACAAAAATCACCTTATCTTGTTGGTTCCGAGGCTGGTATTATAGCAAGACTTGTTGCGACGGGGAGAAACCCTTTGGAGGGCCTGAAGAACGTTTATCAAAATGTAAAAGGACCTTTTAGTTTGGTTTTGTTAACTTTTGAGGGGATTTTTGCTGCTCGGGATATGTTGGGTATTCGACCCATGATTTCTGGTAGATTCTTTGGAAATGATAAAATAGGGTGTGCTGTCGCTTCTGAATCGGCTTGTTTGGAGCACATCGGCATGGAATTGATTAGAGACATTAGGCCGGGAGAGATAGTTGCGATTGAACCTAGCGGATTCAAAACTATAGAGCGAATTTCTAGCCCAGGCCTTATAATCTGTGGATTCGAGTATGGTTATTGGGCTAGACCCTCTACAATAATTGAAGATATTTGGGTTGGCGAGATCAGGAGAAAAGCTGGTAAAAAACTTGCTTCTAACTGTCCCAAGGCCGATATTGTCTCTAGTTTTCCTATGTCAGGTACTTCAGCAGCAGAAGGATTACATCAAGCCTTGGGGGTTGACTATCAAAGCATCTTCGATTTCAATATCGAGGCTGGCGGTCGAAGCTTTCTTCCGTTTTTATCTGCGAAGAGAGCTAAAAGAGCAAGAAATAAGCTTCTGATAATGCCTTGGGCGGTGAAAGGGAAACGGATTATCCTAGTAGACGATTCGATCGTTGAGGGCAATCAAACCCTAGCAAGGATTTTTATAGTTAAAAGAGCGGGAGCAGAAGAAATTCATCTTAGGATCGAGACACCGCCAATGAAATATCCTTGCCCATTTGACATCACCCCCCGAGGTGAATTGCTTGCTGCTCACCATACAATCGAAGAGATGAAGAAAATCTTAGGAGTTAAGACTTTGGGATTTAATACCGTAGAGGATTTTGCTGATGCGATTATTTCAACTCAGAGCGAAAAAAGAAAAACAGAGGATCCAATCAAAATTGAAAATATCTGCTTAGGTTGTTTCACCGGAGAATTCCCGAAGTATCCTAATTTTTGAACAAAAAAGTCTCCACTTAATGAAGGTGGAGACTCTTTATTTTAATAACAAACTCAAAGTTTGATATATCGAAGCTTTGTTTCGTTATAAATAGTTAACTTTTCACCCTTTCTACTATTTTTTCAAAAATTTGGGGATGGTTTTGGGCGAGATTAGATAAGATTTTTCGATCAAGTTCAATTTTATTCTCTTTTAATCCATGGATAAATTTATTATAAGAAATATTGGCCTGGCGGCAGGCAGCTGAAATTTGAATTTGCCAGAGTTTCCGAAATTCTCTTTTTTTAGTTTTTCTGTCTCGATAGGCATATTCCCAGGCGTGATAAAGGGCTTCTTTTGCCGCCCGATACTTTGCCTTTCTTCCCCAGCGAAAACCCTTAGCATATTTTAACAAATGCCCTCTTCTTTTTTGAGAAAATTTCCCACCCTTGACCCGTACCATAAATTACTTAAGTAGTTTTTTGAGTTTCTTGGTTTCGGCCTTTGAAACCTTAATCCATTTTCGGCTTCTCCTAATTTTTTTCCCTGATTTTTTTGCCCGATAATGGTCAAGACCGGTCGGTCTTCTTAAAACCTTACCCGTCTTTGTAATTTTAAAACGTTTTAGAATTGATTTACGCGTCGTCATGCTTTTGAAACAATCATTGTAAAACCTCTTGATTCCTTTTTTAATTCTCTCTCAACTTTTATTGGTATGCGCTTTTCTAAAATTTCCAGAAACTGGTTAATTTTTCCCTTGGCAAAATCCTGGAGTCCTTTTTCCCTTCCTCTCAACGGAAGTTCTACTCTGACTCTGTTCCCCTTTTTCAAAAATTTTTCTGCTAAATTTACTCTAGTTTCTAAATCGTGAAGAGAGATATTGAATCCCAATCTTATTCCCTTAAGCTCACCAGTCATTTTTATTTTAGCCACTTTCTCTTTTTTGTGAAGGGAATAGAGAAATTTTCCATAATCCATTGTCTTACAAACCGGGGGTTCTACCTTTTCAGTAACCTGAATTAAATCTAAATTGCGCTCCTGAGCTGTCCGGAGCGCTTCTCCTAAATCCATAATTCCCAACTGCTTTCCAGTTTCATCAATGACTCTAACTTTGGGAGCCCTTATTTGATTGTTGACTAATGGTCTTTTAAGCAAAATTTAGTGGAACGTACGAAATTATGAAATAATTTCTACGTTCCTACAACGTGAAAATCTTTGATTTTGTACGTTGTGGAGATGGTGGGTTTTGCTCCCACGTCTGAAAGTCTTTTTAAACTAACTCTACAGGCATATTCTGTTTTAATTTTGGAATACTAGACCAAACAGACAAAATCTAGTACCACTTATTTGTCTCTTTTTTTTCGAAAAGTTCGCGAGACAAAAGAACTATCTATCTCGATGTTATGACACCCTGTTTTACCTATCGAGAATCAGCAAAGAGGATGCTGCTTTTAGGTTTAGCTTACGCATAAACCAAAGCAGGTTTTTGAAATAAGTTAGCACTTATTCTTTGCTAGAAGTTTAATGAGTTTCTAGCACACTCATCCCGCATAGTTTAGAAAGATCTTCCATCAATTCTATTGTATACATCCCCGAAATTATCCCCTTATTTTTAATTCTCGTTTTATCTCTTTTTCTGTTTCTCGCTTTTTAATTAGCTCTCTTTTGTCAAATTTTTTCTTTCCCTTGACTATTCCGAATTCCAGTTTTATCTTCCCCTTTTTAGTATATACCTTCAAAGGCACCAAGGTCAAGCCCTTTTGCTTAGCCTTACCAATCAAATATTTAATTTCCGACTTTTTCAAAAGAAGCTTCCGCGAGCGCTCCAGGTTGTAATCCAGAGGCGCATTTTTTGGTTGATAAGGAGAAATTTTTGCCCCAATCCAAAATGCCTCGGGGTGCCCACTTTCAGTGGGTCGTTTCAAAACAACATAACTCCCAGCTAAATTCACCCCCCTTATTTTTATCGATTTTACCTCTTGACCAATCAAAGAAATCCCCGCTTCAAATTTTTCCAGGATTTTGTAATTAAAATACGCCTTTTTATTCTCGGCAAGAATCCTCATTCTTTCATTTTACCAAAAATTGAGATAAACTAAACCCAGTAGAGAAATTTCGACAAGATTTCCTAAATGGAAATTTAAATTTGCGAAGCAAGTCGAAATTCTTCTACTGGGTAAAATTAATGATAAGAGAAGAAATTGTTAAATTAATTGAAAAATCAATCAAAGAACTTCAAAAAGGGGGAGTTTTTCCAAAATTTGATATCTCGGAAATTCAAGTTGAACATCCGGAAGAAAAAACCCATGGTGATTATGCGGTAAATGTAGCAATGGCGATTGCCAAACAGGTTAAAAAAAGTCCGATGGAAATAGCACAAAATATAAAAAATCAAATATCAAAAATAAAAAATAATATTTTTGAGAAAATTGAAGTGGCGAAGCCGGGATTTATTAATTTTTTTATTTCAAAAGAATACTTACAAAAAAAGGTTAAGGAAATTTTAAAACAAGGTGGAAAATTTGGAAAATTAGAAATCGGCAAAGGCCAAAAAGCCCAAGTAGAATTTATCTCGGCAAATCCTACGGGACCCCTTCATATTGGAAATGGCCGGGGAGCATTTTTTGGAGATACTTTGGCTAATATTTTAGAACGGGCAGGATATAAGGTGACAAGAGAATACTATGTTAACGATGCCCGAGTTAACACACAAATAAAAATCTTAGGTCAAACTGCTTTAGGAAAAGGGACAACATATCTAACGAAGAATTTAGAATTTGGAATTAAGAATTTAGAATCGAAATTAAAAAATATTAAAGATGAAGGTGAGGCAGGACATCTATTAGCTCAAGAAGTTCAAAGGGATAACAAAGATTTCATTGAGGAAAAAATAAAAATTAAATTCGACAATTGGGTTTCAGAAGAGGATTTTTACAAAAAAAATAAAATTGATAAAATTTTCAAGTGGCTGGGGAAAAAGAATTTAGTTTACGAGAAAGACAAAGCCTGGTGGATAAAAACTTCGAAATTTGGCGATGAAAAAGATTGGGTTGTAATTCGAGAAACTGGCGGACCAACTTATTTACTCTCAGATATTACCTATCATAAAGATAAATTTGAGAGGGGTTTCTCAAAAATAGTTAATATCTGGGGAGCAGACCATCAAGGCCATGTTTCAAAAATAAAAGCGGTTGCCAAAATATTAGGGTATAAAGGAGACTTGGATATTTTAATTTCTCAAATTGTCAGATTAAAAGGCGGGTTGAAACTTTCAAAGAGAAAAGGAGAAATTATTACTCTCGAAAGTTTAATAAATGAAGTGGGTTTGGATGTTGCTAGATTTTTATATTTGACAAAATCTTTAAATACTCAGATGGAATTTGATTTAGAGCTGGCAAAAGAACAAGGTGAGAAGAACCCAGTTTTTTATATCCAGTACGCTCATGCCAGAATTTGTAGCATTTTGTGCAAAGTGCAAAATAATTTCCAATTTCCAAAGGGGGATGGGCGGGTGGCGTCCAGTTCCCAATTATTGACTCATCCTTCGGAATTAGAACTTATTAAACAATTGGTTAGATTTCCAGAAATTATTGAAGATACCAGCCAAGATTATCAAGTTCAAAGAATTCCCCAATATGCTCTAGATTTGGCCACTGTTTTCCATCAATTTTACAGAGATTGTAAAGTTCTTACAGAGGACGGGCCTCTGAGAGAAGCTCGTTTATCCCTGATTTTAGCTACAAAAACAATATTAAAAAATACTTTAGATTTAATGGGAATTTCTGCCCCAGAAAGAATGTAATATGAATTTAAATTTTCCGAAAATTGAAGAAAAAATATTAAAATTCTGGAAGAAAAATAGGACTTTCGAAAAAAGTATTTCTCGGCGCAAAAAAGCTGAAAATTTTGTATTTTATGAAGGACCACCTACTGCTAATGCCAAAGCTGGCCTCCATCACGTTTTATCCAGAGCTTACAAGGATATCATTTGTAGATATAAAACTATGCGAGGATTTAGGGTTTTGAGAAAAGCAGGTTGGGATACCCATGGTTTACCAGTAGAATTAGAAATCGAAAAAAAATTAGGATTAAAGAGTAAAAAAGATATTGAGAAATA
>CAZWDF010000004.1:0-25339 GCA_964632335.1 uncultured Candidatus Saccharibacteria bacterium
AGGTTTAGTCTCGGCATACATTAAAAAATATTTGCGCAGGAAATTTGAAAATAAGTGCTGTTTGTGTGGTTGGTCAGAAATTAATCAAAAAACAGGAATGGTTCCGCTAGTAGCAGACCACATTGACGGTAATTGGCAGAATAATACTGAAGAAAACCTACATTTGATTTGCCCAAACTGTGATTCATTAACTTCTACATTCGCCGCCCTTAATAAGGGAAATGGGCGGGAAAACCGAGTCCTAAGTAAAAGAGCTCAAAAAGGACGTTTATTGACTATGAATACGCCGATGTAGCTTAGTGGCAAAGCAGTGGTTTCGTAAACCACCGACGGCAGTTCAATTCTGCCCATCGGCTCTTTTATTTTTGTTCAAATTATGTTAAAATAGTTTAAGTATGGCAAATTCTTCAGAGAAAACTGAAGATTTACAATCTAAACTCCTCCTTTTGGAGGACCGTCTTTGACATTGCCAAGAAACGCCAGAGAATAAAAGAATTGGAGGAGGAAATGCAGAATCCCAATCTCTGGAAGGATAAAGAGAAAGCGGTAAAAGTTACTAAAGAGTTATCAGAACTTCAGCAAGAGGTTTCCGAATTTGAGGCAATCAAAACCGAGGAAGATTTAAGAAAAATTGAGATGCGGGTATTTCTTTCAGGGGAATACGACAAAAATAATGCCATTTTATTAATCACTGCCGGAGCCGGTGGTCAAGATGCCCAAGATTGGGCAGCGATGTTGTTAAGAATGTATGAAAGATATTGCCAGAGAAAGGGATATAAAACTGCTGTATTGCATCAGTCTTTTGGGGAGGGAGGGGGACCGGAAGGAAGAATTGGCATAAAATCTGCAACCCTGGAAATTAAAGGACCATTCGCCTACGGTTTTTTTAAAAAAGAAACCGGAGTGCACAGATTAGTTAGAATCTCTCCCTTTTCAGCAAAATCCCTTCGTCATACCTCCTTTGTTTTAGTTGAAATTTTACCTGGAATCGAAAAAGAGGAAGAAGCCGAAATCAAAATTAAACCGGAGGATTTAAAAATTGATTTTTACCGAGCTTCCGGACCCGGCGGTCAGTACGTTAATAAAAGAGAAACTTCAGTTAGAATTACTCACCTGCCAACAGGTTTAATAGTTGCCTGCCAGTCAGAAAGGTTACAGGGATTAAATCGGGAGAAAGCGATGAAGATTCTGGCCGTCAAACTTCATCAGCTGAAGAGAACAGCTGCCGAGGAAGAGTTAAAAAAGATTAAAGCCGCCGCAGGGCGAGCCTCGCCCGCCGGGCGGGGAGAGAAAATTTCAGCTAGCTGGGGAAACCAAATTCGTTCTTATGTTTTGCATCCTTACAAGATGGCAAAAGACTTAAGGTCAGGGGTTGAAACTTCTGACGTTGAAGGAGTACTAGACGGAAATTTAGACGAGTTTATTGAAGCAGAAATAAAAATTAATCATGATTAAATTCCAAGAAGTTACTAAAATTTTTCCTACCAATTCTCCGAATGGGTACCCGACCACTGCTTTAGATAACATCTCTTTTGAGATTAAACCGAAAGAGTTTGTTTCGATTGTTGGTAGGTCGGGCGCGGGAAAAACAACTTTATTGCGACTTTTGATGGCCGAAGAAAAACCAACCCGGGGTCAAGTTTTTATTGACGGCCTTGATATTCATAAAATCAAACCAGGAAAACTACCCGCGATTAGAAGGAAAATTGGGGCGGTCTTTCAAGATTATAAATTGCTTCCTTCCAAAACGGCCTATGAAAATGTTGCTTATGCTATGGAGGTGATTGGTGCCGATGACCTTGAGATTGCCAGGGATGTGCCGGAAGTTATAGAAATCGTTGGTTTAACTGAAAGGACTAATAATTTTCCGGTCGAACTTTCGGGCGGCGAGAAACAACGGCTATCTATTGCCAGGGCTCTAATTCATCGGCCGGAAGTGATTTTAGCTGATGAGCCAACGGGAAATCTCGACCCTTACAATACCTCAGACATCATTCGCCTTCTATTAAAAATTCACGAATTGGGTACTACTGTAGTTTTATCTACCCATAACAAAGAAATAATTAATAAATTAGGGAAGAGAGTAATTACCTTAGAGAATGGGAAAATAATCAGAGACGAAGAAGAAGGTCGTTTTATCCTTTAAATATGTTTACTTCAATTAAAAGAATATTTAAATCGGGTTGGCAAAGTTTTTCTCGAGACGGAGATATAGCAGCAGCTAATATCTTTATTATGACAATGACAATTTTGCTGGCAACTTCCCTTTTTCTTTTTAAAGACATCAGTCAAATTTTAATTTCAGCCATTCGAGAAAAAACTGACATCTCAGTTTATTTTAAAGAAACTACTCAAGAAGAAGATATTTTAAATATTCAGGAAGAACTTTCTAAAATTCCCGAAGTAAAGGATGTGGAGTACGTCTCAAAAGAAAAAGCCCTAGAAGATTTTATCCAAAGGCACAAGGATAACCAAGTTTTGATGGGGTCGTTGGAGGAAGTGGGAGGAAACCCTTTTTTAGCTGCTTTAAACGTTAGGGCTTTTGAAGCAAGTCAATATCAGGCAGTGATGAATTTTTTGGACGCCACCCTGGCACCATCTTATCAAAACCTTATTGAAAAAGTTGATTACTATCAAAGAAAGCCGGTGATTGAAAGAATTTTTGCCCTAACTTCTGGGGCGGGAAAAGTCGGAATTTCCCTCTCAATAGTTTTAGCAATTGTCGCTATTTTAGTCGCTTTTAATACCATCAGATTAGCAATTTTAAATCAGGCAGAAGAAATTAAAATTCAAAGATTAGTTGGCGCTTCCAACTGGTTTATTCGGGGCCCCTTCTTGGTTCAGGGAGCAATCTCCGGAATAATCTCTACTTTGATTTCTCTTTTAATTTTCGCTCTAATCTGCTGGTTTTTAGGCCCAAAAATTGAATTTTTATTCTCCGGTCTTAATGTTTGGAAGTTCTTCACCGGTAATTTCTTTACTATCATTTTAATTCAACTATCAACCGGTATTTTACTGGGCGCAATCTCCAGCTCCATCGCCATCAGAAAATACTTGAAAGTGTAAATCTTGCGGGGTCTGCTAATGGTAGGCAAGTGGCCCCTGGAGCCATTAATCTTGGTTCGAATCCAAGCCCCGCAGCAGTCTTGTGAGCCCTTCGAGGGACCGAAACGCCTCATATTTTGGAAACGGTTCGAGAAATCTAAAGCCGTACCCGTCTAGAACATCGAACTTTGTTCGGGGCCGAATTCTCACAATTAATCGCTATTTCAGCGATTTTTTGGTAGAATTGAAATATGAAATATCTCAGAATTATAATTATCGCAATCGTCCTTGCAGTTATAGGAACGGTAATTTGGTGGTTTGAAATTCGCGGATCGCATGAAGGACAAGTTGCTTGCACTATGGAAGCGAAACTTTGCCCTGACGGTTCTGCCATCGGTCGCACCGGGCCTAATTGCGAATTTGCAGCTTGCCCCGGGCAAATTAAAGGCAAAATAAGCATTGGGCCGCTTTGTCCGGTTGAGCCGTGTTCCGTAACAGTACCCAATCCCTATGTGTCGCGGCAAATCATGTTGGAACCGCAAGATAACCAAATAAGCAGTTCCACTATTTACATTGAGATCAATTCGGACGGTACTTTCCAACAAACAGTTCCGGCCAATATTTATAAACTTAATTTAACCGACTGCAATTTCCTCGGCTGCCAACGTTCGCTCCCGATGACTGTGGAAGTGGTTGCGGGCACAACAACTGAAGTGGATATAGACATCGATACCGGAATAAGGTAATAAGCAGTTTTTTTTGGTATAATAAAAATAGGAATAATTTTTATGTTATTATTTTTAATTATCGCGGCATTAATTATAGCTATTTTGGCCGTTATTTTTGCTCTTCAGAATGCCGGCATCACGCTGGTAACTTTTTTGATTTGGAGATTTGAAGGTTCGTTGGCTTTGGTTTTATTACTGACATTTGTTATGGGCGCTATAGTAAGTTTATTGGCCCTATTGTCCTGGATGATAAAAAAAGGCCTGGTGGCTCTCAGCCAGAAGAAAAAAAACAAAGAATTGGAAAGAAAATTAGAAGAAAAAAAGGAAGAACTTAACAAAGAAAAAGATGATTTCTAAAAAACCAATTCCCACCGCCCGCAAGGGCGATTTTTTTTGGTAAGATAAAATAATATTAAAAGTATGAACAAAAAATCCATTATATCGTTTGTCATATTCTTTATAATTGTTTTGGGCAGCGTTTTTTTCTTTAAAGACGATATATCAAATCTTTATTCAAAATTATTGCTCAAGTTGCCCGAAATTGAAAAGGGATTTAACGATCTGGTTGTTCAAGAAATTAAAAAACAGGTATTTACTCCTCCGCCACTTAGATCTGATAGTCAGGAAGAGCAGTCTTTTTTAACGCGCCTTGGAGTAATAAATTTCACAAATATCGAAAGAGTTAAAGCCGGCCTGCTGCCGTTAAAAGAGAATGCGGAATTGGATATCAGTTCTGGCATAAAAGCAAAAGACATGTTAGATAATCAATATTTTGCCCACGAGTCTCCCTCTGGTACCGGGGTTGCGGATTTGGCAGAAAGAGCAGATTACGGGTTTATTTTAATCGGAGAGAATTTAGCATTAGGAAACTTTAAAGATGATCAGGTTCTGGTTCAGGATTGGATGGATAGTCCCGGACATCGAGAGAATATATTGAATACAAAATATAAAGACATCGGAGTTAGCGTTATAAAGGGAACGTTTGAGGGGAGGACTACTTGGTTTGCTGTTCAGCATTTTGGCTTTCCTTCCTCTGCTTGTCCTGAACCCAGCCAAGTCCTCAAAAACCAGATTGATATAGGGAAAAATCAGGCACAAGAGCTTCAAGCAAGTTTAGATTCCTTAAGGATCGAGATTGAAAGTTCGGGCTTTAAGAGGCGAGTTTATAATCAAAAAGTTCAGCAGTATAATGATTTGGTTTCGCAATACAACAATCTTAACGCAGAGATCAAGATTTTATTAGACCAATATAATAATCAAGTCGGGGTTTTTAATAATTGCACTGGGTTGTAATAGAAAATTTCTACTGTTAATTGTAGAAGAAGCGGTTTTTTGGTAGAATGAAAATGAAAGGCCACATATCTTTAATTAACCAATATACAAAAAACTATGCGAAAAATTAAAAATAACCCATTACTTATAGCTTCTTTAGTATTGGCAATTACTCTTTGTTTTTCAGTCGCCTTTGCCAAGGCACAAAATGAGAAGCAAGTTAATGGTGCAGAACACCGAAGCACTGTGTCAACATTTGTTCAAAGCCTTTTGAATATAGCTGATAGAGAACAGGGAGGAATAGGCGAACAGGTGAGAGTGGTTGCCCAGGCACAGAATGAAACCAAAGACAATATGGCTGATGGAATAGATAAAATCCAGAATAGAAGTAAGATAAAGACATTTTTAATCGGGACAGATTATAAAAACATTGGTCAGTTGCGTAGCGAAATGGTGAAAACCAGAAATCAGATTGACTGGTTGAAAAGATTATTGGATAAAACAACGAGTGAAGAAAGCAAAACAGCTCTTCAGGGACAAATCCAAACATTAGAACAGGAGCAACAAAAGATTGAAGATTTTCTTAAAGCCAACGAGAGTAAATTCAGCCTGTTCGGTTGGTTTGTAAAATTATTCAATAAATAATTAAATAACAGATATTAACTATCTCAAAACCGTCTCTTTAAAGAGACGGTTTTTGTTTTTATAAGCTTAAACAGGTTCTAACGTCGTCCATTACCCGCAGCTTTAAAAATCGCCTAAAGGGCGGTTTTTTGTTAGAATTAAAATATGCAAAAATTATATTAAAAAAATAAATTAATTGTGAATGGCCAACAGCAAAAAACGTATGCTTATTGGATGAAACGTCTTTTCTATTTTATCGTACTGAGTTTTGGGGTTTTAATTATTTTCATCCTTACCACCAATATTGTTTTTTACGTAGGGACAAAATCATATATATACAATGACCATACGAAAGCTCCAAAAGCTGAGGTGGTATTAATTCCTGGGGCGGCAATTTTCCCAGATGGCACACTCTCTTCTATTTTTAGAGACCGAGCGGATATGGCCATTGATTTGTACAGAGCGGGAAAGGTATCAAAGATCCTCGTCTCCGGTGACAACAGTACCGTGAGCCACAATGAAGTGAATCCGGTTCGTCTCTATCTTATAAGTAAAGGCATTCCGGATCAGGATATTTTTCTTGACCATGCAGGCTTTGACACTTATAGTACCATGTATCGCGCCCGCGACATTTTCGGAGTTTCTTCCGTCCTCATCACTACCCAGTCATTCCATTTGCCACGCGCCGTTTTTATCGCGCGCCAACTTGGCATGAAAGCCTACGGAGTAAACGCGGATGTTGGCCATATTCTTTTCCGCAACTATGTCCGTGAAGTATTTGCCAATGAAAAAGCCGTGTTTAACATTATATTTAATACAAAGCCGAAATATTTGGGGGAGAAAATCCCAATAACCGGAGACGGGAGAAGCTATCCATAATCGGAATTGGCGTTTTTAGTCCTCGTGGATAGATGAACTCATTCACAAAGAAATTTAGTCTCTAGGATTAAGGTTCTAACATCGTCCATTACCCGCAGCAGTCTTGTGAGCCCTTCGAGGGACCGAAACGCCTCATATTTTGGAAACGGTTCGAGAAGTCGAAAGCCGTACCCGTCTAGAACATCGAACTTTGTTCGGGACCGAATTCTCACAATTAATCGCTATTTCAGCGATTTTTTGGTATAATAGAGTAAGCAAAGCAATATGAATATGAAATTTAAAAAAATTCTCACTATTGGGATTAATAAATTTGCATTAGATTCTGTGTATTGGCAAAGAATTGAAGCATTGACCGAAAAAATAGTCAACTGCGATAAAGATAGCCCTGAGATTAAAGGCGAACTGGCTGATACAGATTGTTTGCTTACGGGATTCGGGATAGTAGTTAATAAGGAAATAATAGATAATGCACCGAACTTAAAATATATTGGCGTGCTGGCTACTGCCTATGGGAAGGTTGATGTTGATTATGCAAAAAGAAAAGGAATCATTGTTTGTAACATACCAGGGTATGCCACAGAAGCAGTTGCAGAATTTGTTTTCGCCGTGATTTTAGAACACATAAGAGAAACAGAAAAAGGAAAGAAGCAGGCAGGAGAAGGAAATTATTCTGAAGCTGAGTTTTCAGCCATTGAAATCAAAAATAAGATATTTGGAATTTTAGGCTTAGGGAGAATTGGCAGTAGGGTCGCAGAAATAGCTTTAGGTTTTGGTGCGGATGTCAGATATTGGAACATAGACAGAAGAAAAGAATTTGAGGAAAAAGGTATAAAATACGAAGACGCTGACAACTTGATTCCTAAATGTGATTTTCTCTCATTGCATTTTGCTCACGTAAAGGATACTGAAAATTTTTTAAATAAAGAAAGAATTGAAAAAATTAAAAAGGGAGCTGTTGTAATTAACACAGCACCAATGGAATTAGTAGATATCGACGCCCTCGCGGCAAAATTGAGCGATGGAGATATAACTTTTATTTTAGACCACTCTGACGAGATGTCTCAAGAAAATATAAAGAAACTCTCAAAATTTAAAAATTGCATAATTTATCCACCGATTGCTTATATAACAAACGAGGCAAGGATAGCAAAACAGGAAATCTTTGTTGGGAATATCGAGAGCTTTCTGAAAGGATTTCCGACAAGCCAAGTGAACTAATACAAAACTCGCTTATCTTTAAACCTTAATCGCCAATCAGGCGGTTTTTTGGTAGAATAAGGAAATGTATAAAATTATTTTAACAAAAGAGAGAAAATTTAATGTTAAGCCCTTCCTCGTTAAATGGCTTGTTAAAGCGTCTCCGACATTAAAGGATTTTTTTCAAAAGGAGAACGAATACTTAAAAAAAGTTATAAAACCTGATTACAATGTTTTAGATGTCGGTTGTGGTTTCGGAAAAAATATAAAAGTAGTAGCAGAACGTGCTAAAAAAATTGTTGGTATAGATTATGATAAAGGAGTATTAGGGGTGGCAAAAAAAGAATTAAAGAAATATCATAACGTAAATCTGTTTTTGGAGAATGCGAAAAAGATGCACTTCCAAGATAATACTTTTGATTATGTAATTTGTATGGGTAATACCTTTGGGAATATGCTTTCTATTAAATTGCGGGTATTAAACGAAATGAAAAGGGTGACAAAGAGGGGAGGAAAGATAATCATAAGCGTATTTTCAAAAAATGCATTAAAAACACAGATTAAGAGCTTGGAAGCAGCTGGTTTTGGAATAATAAAAATTAAGAACAGCTTAATTTATACAAAACAAGGATTAATAACAGAAAGATTTACAAAATTACAACTTAAAAGAATCTTAAATTCGGCTAACTTAAAGATAAAAATAATAAAGTTAACCCCCATTTCCTATATTTGCGAAGCTATCAAGGAAGAGTGATTCTGTGTTAAACAGGTTCTAACATCGTCCAATACTAACAATTATCGTGAAATCTTATGGATTTGATTTTCGACAATGTTTATAATGTCTCATCAATTGTATTCAAGGACGAAATTATTGATTTAGAGGCGATATCTTTTTTTGATCCGTGGACAATGGGAATGGTTTGCCTTAAGGCTATTGAAAATAAAGATAAGGATAAAAGTAATCTAATACTGCCTAACAGTAAAGATGCAAAGCAGTATCTTAAACGAATGCATTTGGATAAGTTTTTACGAGAACTACCTTGTTCTTTTGACTGCTTGGAGCAATTTAATGAAATAGATTTTATGGAACACGACACTCCAAACGTTCAAGAGATTCTTCATTGCCATTTTCGAGATGATTTTAATGCACAATTAGAGTCCTGGATTAGACGGATGTTTAAGAATTTTGGCTTAAATGAGGCTGACGAACAACTTGCTACAGCAATAGTAGGAGAATTGGGCAATAACGTGTTTGATCATAATGAGGGTCTTTGGCCGACCAATGTTCGTGGAGCGATAATTATTGCCCAAAATTACCCAAAAATAAAAAAGATTGATGTAACAGTTGCTGATCCTGGTATTGGATTTTTTGGTTCGCTGAGGGGCGTAGAACCGGAACCACCAATGACCGATATAGAAGCTATTAAAATGGGCCTCAAAGGCATAACGGGTAGAATAGGAGAAAGGCGAGGGAATGGCTTGAAGATTATTCAAAAATGGACAATAGATCAATTAAATGGCATATTACGAATACACTCTGGTAGTGGTTTGGTAGTCGTTGATAAAACCGGGCAAAAAGAACATCGTGTAAATACGGTTGTTGGAACTTTGGCAGAATTTGTTGTATCATATAAATAGTTACCCAATTTTAAAAATATGATAATTCAAATGAGAAAATTTGGAACGTTATTGAATAGTAGGCCTGCTGGAAAGGAGGTCGCTTTGCGCATGTTTCAAATAATCAATGGCGCTGTTGAAGACAAAGAGATTGTTTTAGACTTCGCTGGAGTTGAGATTTTGACTCCATCTTTTGCCGATGAACTTATTCATCAACTTAAAGAAAGATATAAAGAAAAGAAAATAGTTAAAACTATAAATGCAGAAACTTCAACCGTAAAAGATGTGTTGGGGTTTATAGAGAAATCGTGGAAAGATTGAAATTATGTAAATATCCACTAATCGCCATATAGGCGATTTTTGGTAGAGAGAATGAATTTTAATATAATGTTGAGCTACTTAAATACAATTGGCTTAGCTTTTAATTTTATTGGGGCGCTTCTTATCGTGTTTTATATACGCAAAGATCCAAAAGAATGGGTAGGGGGTGAAGGAAAACCTGGAGAAAAGTGGCACTCTCTTCTTATAAAACATTCTTGCTGGTTGTATGTTGGAGTTGCTTTAATAGCGATAGGTTTTCTTTCCAGTTTCATTGGTAGTTTATTAAAATAATCATTGACTTAAATCGGGGAGATAAATACACTTATGTTATGTCGCTGGATGATGGTTCTAACGTCGCCCAGTGCTCGCAGCAACTTTAAGCTAATAAACTGCCATCAAAACAGGTTCTAACGTCGTCCAAGACCCGCAGCAGTCTTGTGCTCGGTATCGAGAGACCGAGACGCCTTTAATACATCTTTATTGCCAAATGAATAAAAAAATCAATAAAATTATTGATTTGAACAAAAAGCTTACAAACAAAATTCAAACATCTCTTCCTGTGGTCTTTCAGTCTTTGGCAAAAACAAAGTTCAGATACACAAGTAAAGCACTTTTATCTTTTATCCCCAAGAACGGCTATTTAAATAGTGCCATTTTAGACTCTTATATTACTAAAAATGTATACTCTGCTGGAATTTTGTTCCGTTCCATAATAGAGCACAGTTTTAGACATTTATTCATCTTTACAAAAGCATTAAATGAAGATAGCGATTCTATAGGTAAGAAATATTACAAGTCACTTAAGGCTAATGAAGATCTTGAGTCGTTCGATAAAATTAATAACTATAATAAAGTTGTTTATCCAAAGAAAACTAAATGGAGCACAAAAGGTAGTCATAACAATATAATTCGTGACACAGCAAAAGATTTTCGTATTGAGAAAATTTTTTATTATCTAATAGAAAATAATAATAGTAGTAATATTGAAATTGTAGATAGATTTAAAAAAGAATACTTGTTGGAGAGATTAGTACAGTACACAAAATTGTCGTCTGCGGTTCATGGTGGTCCATTTGGCGAGTTGATGTTAGAAAAACTTCATAAAAGTAAGGTAAATTTAGAAAAAACTTTATATAAGTTTGCTGTGGATAGTTTTATACTCCACAAAAGTACAATCGAATCGACATATCTTTTTGCTTATCTAATGGATAGTAATATTCAAAAATATTACGAGGAGATCAAAAATCTTGACATATAAAACCCATAATTACACTGCGACCGAGCCGAGTCAGTAGGACACTCTCAAGCCTCCCTTAATGTAGTTAATTTATAAAATACTATGGGATTATTTTTAAAAACAGTAGCTCAAGCAACTATTGATTTCTACAGCGACCTTGAGGTCTCTGTAGATTATAACTACATCAATCCAGCTGATAACGATGAGAAAGATAAACGGCTTGTTTATCTTGTGGCCTTTTATTACTCAAAGATGCTTTATAATCTTGGCAATAATGCGGATGCCGATAGTCTTATTGAATATGTTCAAAACATCTATGATGATTGGAAGGTAGTTTTTAAAAAGAATCCCAGCCAAGAGTATCGTCCTAAATTAGCAGAACATTATGCTTACTTTGTAGATAAACGAGACGTCAAAGCTATAAAGTCGTTTAGAGCCGATTTGAATGAAAGCCGCCGTGGCACATATTCAATCTCGACAAAAATTCCGACACTTGAACCAAATAGATATATCCCGCCGTCTGTTGTGGCTCTTATTCAATATGCTCTTAATAATTTATGCGAACCAGCGCAGACAGTGTTTCTGGTGATGACGCTTGGTGCTATGAACCATTATTATAGAGAACAAGGAAATCACACATCATTACGTCAGGTGATGGAAGCTCCGCATTATGGAATTCAGGGCGCATCGCAACTATTGACAGGATTAAGTAATCAGTAATTAGTACAAGATAGGCCCTAACCGAGGCGGGTCGGTGGGACAGCCCCAAAAGCCCCGAATTACCCCTTAAAATCTCGGTTCAAGACCGAGGACGCCAGCTTTAAAAATCGCCTAAAGGGCGGTTTTTTGTTAGAATGAAGCAAATGAAAGATCCAAGAAAAATATTAAAATTTATATTCAGGTTATCATTAATAATCATAGTTTTTGTTCCCGCTATTTTATATCTTATTTTAGAACATTTACCAGCAAATTATGGTATTAGATTATTTGCTTATTTAATAATCGGAGTCATTATAGCTTTATTTATCAAAAGATTTTATAAAAGGAGCGAAGAGGAGGCACTTTCTGATGTAATACCTGTGGGATATATGTTTGCCTCTGTCTATGCTTTTGTCTGCCTGTTAATGCTCGTTTTTGGAGTTCACGCTTATATAAAGGATTCTGAAATACCACCACTCTGGGCAATTTTAATGTTCTTAGTCTTTTTGATATTCAGCATCTTATTATTCTACTATTCCAATAAATCAAAAAGATATGACCAGAAATAAGAAAATCATAATTGCAGGCGGGATAATTTTACTAATGGGAATTTCCATCGGATTATACCAATGTTTGTTTTCAGCACCACAAAAAGGAGCAGAAGAAGAACGAATCGTTATCAACCTAACCACGTCAGAAGAAGAACTGATTCCTAAATTAAAAGAGCAAGGCTATATAAGAAACGAATGGGCATTCAACTTTGTGCTAAAGAGAAAAGGCTGGCAGGGCAAAATAGAACCCGGCGGATACATGGTTTCAAAAGGAATGAACGCCTGGCAGTTGGCAGATACGCTGGTCAATCATCCGTATCAGAAATGGGTAGTGATAACCGAAGGGCTCAGAGCGACAGAAATCGCAGAAAAATTGCAAGAAGAATTGGGCTGGAACAATATGGCAAAAGGAGAATTTCTTGTTGAGGCTCATGAGGGTTATCTTTTTCCCGATACTTATCTTCTGAATTTAGATTTTACTGGAGCAGACATTGCAAAAAGAATGAAAAGTCAATTCGATGAGAAAACTACAGATCTATTCAAAGAAGCCACAGAAAAAAATATCAGAAAAGACACTTTAATCGTTCTCGCTTCTTTAGTCCAGAGAGAAGCAGCCAATGAAGAAGAGATGCCTTTAATTGCCGGAGTTATTTGGAACAGGTGGCTACAAGACATGAAGTTTGAAATAGATACCACTATTCAGTACGCCTTAGGAAAGTCTGGAAACTGGTGGCCAATTATAAAGCCGGATGATTACACCGTCGATTCTCCTTATAATACTTATATCCATAAAGGACGTCCGCCGACGCCGATCTGCAATCCCGGGCTGGCGGCGATTGATGCCGTGATCAATTCCGAAGATAGTGAGTATCTCTATTATTTGCACGACAGCGAAGGTCAGATTCATCTTGCCAAGACCTACGAAGAACACTTGGAAAACATTGAAAAATATTTAAAATAAAAAATAAACAGGATATATATGATTTTCGAACATACGTCAAAAAATAAAAAGATTCTATTTATTATCTTTGCTGTAGTTTTATTGGGCGGAATTTCTTTTTTCGTCTGGCAGACGGTTAATAAGCAAAATCAGGTATATTGCACGCAAGATGCCAAGCTTTGTCCCGACGGTTCGTACGTTGGCCGCACCGGCCCTAACTGCGAATTTGCTCTTTGTCCAGATGCTCCGCAATGGCCGGCTATTAAACAAGCAATTGCCAATTGCGAGGTTGAAAGCGTTTGGCAGACACACGACAGAAGGGTATGGGCGAAGCTTAAAAACGGAGAAGAGTTAGCCGCCGTTGAACCGGAACTTGATGATATAATAAATATAGCAGAAGCCGCCGAATCCAAATGCGGTAAAATTCTAATGGGAACGGAATAATAATAAATTATTAAATATCTATAAAGAGTAAATCGCTAGTTTTATTTTGCGTTTAAAACAAAGAAAAATGAGACAATCCCAACAGTACCTTTTCGTGTCTCATTTGTCTCATTTCCCGAACAAAACGCCCCGACCGAGACACGTCGATGAGACACCCTAAAAGGCCCCAGTTTTCCCCTTGAAACGGGGGTTCAGAACTGAGGTACACAGCCATCCTTGAGCGCGGTTCGAGAGACCGAGCCGCATCAAAAATCGCCAATCAGGCGGTTTTTGGTTTTATCTTTTTATTTTTTGAGTTATAATTTATATAATATAGGCCGAAACCCTCGTTGTTTAAATAAAAATTTTATTAATATGAACAAAAAATTTTTATTAATTGGACTAATGATCATTTTGTTTGCAGGCGTAGCTGTTGCGGCAGTATTGTTTCTTTTCCCGTATCAACCAGATCAGCCGCCTCAAGCAGATAATACTGGTTCAACCCAACAAGGCGTGCAAGATGTAGCCAATGCAAATAACAAATTTGCTTTTGATTTATATTCCGAATTAAATAAGTCTGAAAACGGAAATATTTTTTATTCTCCCTACAGTATTTCTGCCGCTTTGGCGATGACTTATGAAGGAGCTAAAGGGCAGACAGCTGATGAAATGAAGTCCGTTTTTCATTTCCCGGAAAGCAATATTTTAAGACCGAATTTTGCTGCAATCTACAACGACATTAACAAAGAAAATAAGGATTATGAGTTGAGAACTGGGAATGCTTTATGGGCTCAACAGGACTATCCTTTCCTTGAAGATTATATGAGTAGGGTTGAGAAATATTATGGCGGAAAAGCAGCCAATGTGGATTTTATTAAAGAAACCGAAAAATCAAGACAAACTATCAATAACTTCATTGAAGAGCAGACAAATAATAAGATTAAAGATTTAATTCCTGAAGGCTTCCTTGACGCAATGACCAGGCTTGTTTTAACTAACGCAGTTTATTTTAAAGGTATTTGGGAATGGCAATTTGATAAGTCCGATACTTTTGAAGGTGATTTCAAGATAACTGCTGATAATATTATCAAAACCGAAATGATGAATATGGAACCTAATAAGGATAAGGCGAAATTTAGCTATACCGATACTGGAGACTTGCAAATTTTGGAATTACCATACAAAGGAGATAAAATTTCAATGTTGGTGTTGTTACCAACTGAAAATCTTGACGCCATAGAGCCGACTCTTACAGCCGAAAAACTTAATGAATACAAGTCCCAAATGAAAGAAACGAAATTAGATTCAATATCTCTTCCTAAATTTGAGTTTGATACTAAATATTTCATGGAAGATATCCTAAGTAATTTAGGAATGCCAACGGCTTTTTTAGAAACTGCTGATTTTTCTGGAATGACAGGTAAAAAAGATTTGTTTATTGGTTTTGTTATTCATCAGGCATACGTTAAGGTTGATGAGGAAGGAACGGAAGCAGCAGCGGCAACTGCTGTAGGTATGAAACTTACGGCTGTTATGCCAAGAAATGTTTTTAAAGCAGATCATCCGTTTATATTTATAATTCAAGAAAAGGAAACTGGAAATATTCTATTTTTGGGCAGAGTAGTTGATCCAACTAAATAATTTTTTTATAGTAAAACAGGTTCTAACGTCGTCCACGGCCCGCAGTAAATGAAAAATAATATTAAAATTATAATTATAGATTTCGGAGGAACCTTTTTTACTGCCGGAACGGGTATAGCGATAAAAGAGGCGGCAAATAAATTAGGACTGCCGGAAAAGAAGATTGAATTAATTTTAAGAGACAAAGGTGAAGGTGCTTTATATAGACTGGGTAAGATTAACGCAAAAACTTTTTGGGAAAAAGCAAAGAAAAGAATTGATATAAATTCAAGGCAAGCGAAAGAGATTGAATTAATTTGGCATTCTTCTTATAAACCGAATAAGGGAATGCCAGCACTTGTAAAAAAACTTAAGAAAAAATATAAAATTGTCGTAGTTTCCGGAAATGCCCCAGAAAGAGTTAGATATTTGAAGAAAAAATATTCTCTGAATAAATTATTTCATGATTATTTTTTCTCGTTTGAGTATGGCGTAACCAAACCTAGTCCGAAATTATTTGAAATCGCATTAAATAAATTAAGAGTTAAACCGGAAGAGTGCCTTATTATAGATGATTCAAGGAAGACTATAAATAAAGCAAAAAAATTAGGTTGTGAGATGATCTTATTTAAAAATGTGGCGCAAACAAGCAAAGATTTAATCAGACTGGGGATATTATAAAACCTGACCGAGAGGGGTCGGTGGGGAAGCCTAAAAAGTCAATATGGCTACTAAAATAAAAAATTACAAAATTATTGGTATATCTGGAAGTCCGCGCAATAGAAACACAAATTATATGCTAAAGACAGTTCTCGATGCTACTGGTTGCGATTATGAATTGATTTTATTAAAGGATAAGAATATCAAACCGTGCACTGCTTGTGGTGGATGTTATAAAACTCATAAATGCATCGTAAAAGATGATATGCATGAAATTCGCTGGAAATTAGAGGAGGCAGATGCTATCATCTTAGGTTCTCCAACATATTTCGCAAACGTTACGGGAGTGATGAAAAATTTTATTGACAGATGTCTGCCCATTTATCTTTCAGAAAAACTAAGGGGAAAGAAAGTTGCCTTGATCTCGGTTGGAAATTTCGGCAAAGGGGAAGTTAGATACTTAGATGGCTTTGATATTGAAAAAGCTATGAAAGATCCGATAAAAAGAAGACGGTTGGGGAAAACTATTAGAAGATGCGTGGATATCATGAAATTTTTCTGCACTTATCATATGGAAATGAAAGTTGTGGGCAGCGTCATCGCGATTAATGGAAACCCCAAATCAAAAGAAAAAGAATTAATAAAATTGGGAAGGAAACTCGTTCCATAAAACGCCCCGACCGAGACGCGTCGGCGAGGGTACTAAAAATCGCTGAAATTTCCCTTAAAATTATGAGGAAAAAGATAAAAATATTAAGTATTTGCGGAAGTCCAAGAAAGGGTAACTCCGAGGCAATTCTCAATAAGCTGAAACAGATATTTGAGAAAAAAGGAATAGAAAATGAAATTATTTTGTTAAGAGAGAAAAATATCCAGAGATGTAAGGGTTGCGTTGAATATTGTAATCGTAACTTAAAATGTTGCCAGAAAGACGATATGCCAGAAATTATGGAAAAGATGCTTAAGGCAGACGGCTATGTCTTCGCGTTGCCAAACTACTTTGGTATGCCGCCAGGATTGTTTAAAGATTTTATAGATAAATGCAGTATACTTTATACGGCACAAACTGACTTAACATCTAAGAAAGCAGTAGTAATCTCGGTCGGAACAGACTTGCCCTATATTAAAGAAAATGTCCGTAATATTGTTAAGAATTTCTGCGAAACTCTGAAAATAAAAGTTATCGCCACAGGCGCTTTTGTTTCAAGAAGCGAACTCAAGGGAAACTATAACGATATTTTCGAAAACAAGTTAAATCCGAATATAGAAAAGGAACTCGAGAATATGGCTTTGAAATTACAGGAGAGCCTAAAATAGCCAAAATTTCCCTTAAAATTTGGGTTCTAAACCAAGTTTACTGATAAATTGCTTTTTTATTCTTTTTGTGTTAGTCTTAATTTGTATTATATTTGCACTACAATCGTCTTTGTGGTAAAATCATTAATATGAAGTACAAAAATACTCTTCAAAAAGGAAATGTGAGGTGTATTATCTTTCGTGAAGGAAATGCCTGGTATGGTGCAGGTCTCGAATTTAATATCGTAGAACAAGGAGATACGCCTCGCGAAACAATGCTGCTTTTATTCGAGGCGATTGATGGTTATTTGGAATCAGCGCGAAAAATTAAGGCGCGACCTTATATTCTTAATCAAAAACCAGATCACGAATACGAAGAGATGTGGGGTAATTTGGAGAAGAATAAAAAAATACCCGCCAAAGAAGTTTTTTTCTTTGGCAATCTTAACATTGCAAAAAGCGCTTTTGTCCCTGCTTAATTATTTATGCCAAGGGGTTTTTACAACTGGGTCGCCGAAGATGTCGTGCGCTTTCTAAAAGCGCACGGTTTTGTATTAAACCACACAAAAGGCAGCCATTGGTATTATGTTGGTCGTTACGGTGGCGCATTCCGTCAGGTCTGTGTACCCTTTCATGGATCGAAGAATATTAAACCTCGTACCCTTAAAGGTATTATCCGTCAGTCGGGAATTCCAAGGGAGCAATGGATAGTGAACGAGTAATTAAAATTAAGACCGAGACGGGCTATTTTTAATCCTTAAAATTTCGGTTCAGAAAAATCGCCGATCCGCCTTCTGGCGGAGGCGGTTTTTTGGTAGAATA
Organism: uncultured Candidatus Saccharibacteria bacterium; assembly: GCA_964632335.1. Lineage (GTDB taxonomy): Bacteria > Patescibacteriota > Minisyncoccia > Minisyncoccales > CAZWDF01 > CAZWDF01. The sequence continues at coordinate 17,932 of CAZWDF010000004.1, forward strand.
AAAGAATATGAAGAGAATTATTTTAGCGCAATTTATAGTGCTGCTTGTGGGTACATTATTTGCTTGGTTTAATTTTGCAACAGAGCTTATTAGTTGGTTAAACCAGAAAACTTGTGCCACATCTTGCGTGCCAGGCATAAATAATCCATTTTTAACCCCTTGTTTTTACGGAGCAATATTTTTCACTATCGCATTTATCTTAAGCGCAATTATCTTCAAGAAAACTCAGGAATAACCAAACAGGTTCTAACATCGTCCCGTAGGCGGAGGGCAGGAAATCAAAGATTGATTCTGGAAAACTTCATAAATTTCCCGAACAGAAGTTTTCCACCTGTCTTTATATACTCCACACAAGTTAATCTTAAATAGGGGTTATTGTGCGACTTCCGAATTGTTTTTTAGCTTAAAATCGCCGATGCGGCGATTTTTGCCCTTAGAGGGAGCATTGACATTTAAATTTTATATATTAAACTAAAAATAGTTCTCTAATTTTAGAAAAAGGGAGGTGAGATATGAAGCATTACTCTTCCCCATTTTTCCGGCGGATATCTCATGTAGTTTTCATGTAAAACAGGAGATGTCCGCAGTCCACATCTTTGGGAGGAGAAATTAAAACTTTCCCCTCCCAAAGACTTAACATTAAGGAGGCGAAAATGTTTCAGGCAATAGCTGGTATCCGTTGGCAAAAACAAGGGGATGGATCTTATCTGGTTCATTACAATCAAGACATTTTTGAAGCCAATGAAGTGGCGATTAGAATTCTTGAGCTGTTACAACAGTCCAAAACTCAGGAAGAGATCATAGACATCCTTTCAAAAGAATACGATGCTCCGAAAGAAATACTTGGAAAAGATATCGCTGCTACGCTTACCCAATTTAAAAATTTGGGTATTTTAAAGAAGGTGAATGATGGAGGGCAGTAAATATCCGATCTCTGTTTTGTGGAATTTTGGATATCAATGCAATATGAATTGTCTGCATTGCTATTCTCGCCCTGAAGCAAAAAAGAGACACGAGAAGATGACTGATGATGAAGCCATAAAGATAGCAGACGAAATTATCAAATCTAGAGCTCTTCATGTGCATTTCGGTGGCGGAGAGCCTTTGATGAGAAAAGATTTTCTTTCCATTGCGTCTAAGATAAGGCAATCTGGGTTAACCGTAAGTTTCAGCACAAATGGTACCTTTCTAAGCCAAAAATTGGCAGATCAAATAGCTGATATTCCAATAAATGTTGTTGGGGTAAGTATTTACGGATCGAACAACACAACCCACGATGCCTTTACTCGCTATCCAGGATCTTTTGATGGCTTAATCAAAGCTTGCAAATATCTTAAGAATTCAGGAGTAAGACAAAAATTTGTTGTTATTCTCTGTAAAAAAACCGTCACAGAGGCTGTAAAAATTATCAGATTGGCAAGCGGATTAAACATCAATGGCGTTCAATTCTACACTTTAAAATTTTCTGGCAACGCTATAAAACGAATCAATCAGCTCCGTTTAAGCCCTGACGAATGGAAAATGGCCTATGAAAGAATTTTTTCTGAAGCAGAAAAAAAACCTCAGCTTAATATTGATTTTGGCTTGGATAATGATCCTTTGGTAGCAGGTTATCTAGGCCGACCATTTACATCTTGCCCTTGTGGCAAATATTCAATAGTTGTCAGACCATCAGGAGATGTATCTGCCTGTGGGGTAGCAGTCAATATTATCGGTAATGTTCATAATCAATCTTTGCTTGACATTTGGGAAAACTCACCAGAACTTTTAGCGATTCGTTCCGGAGGGAAAAACCCTTGCCAAAACCTAAGAACATAAGAGAGAGGCGGAAAAGTCTCTCTCTTTTAAAATTTTTGTTTAGGTGATAAAATAATAAAAAATATATTTAAATATAAAAATCATGGAAACTATTAAAAATTTTGGCGAAAAGAAAATAACAGTAAGGAATCTTAGCAAAAGAGATTTGAAAAATGTTAAGATTTTTCAGGATTTTATTAATTCTTTTGTTGAAGGAGATGCTCAGATTATGATGAACGAGAAAATTTCATTGAAAGATGAGGGGAAATGGCTTAAAGAAAAACTAAGAAGTATTAAAAAAAAGGAGGGGGTTTTTCTAGTAGCCGAACATGATGATAAAATTGTCGGAAGCGTAGGAATCGATTCAATGATATGGCGACAAAACCATATTGGCAACTTAGGAATTACTATTAAAAAGGGCTATCGAGGAATTGGCATAGGTAGTTATTTAATGAAAAAAGCAATAAAATTAGCCAAAAAAGAATTAAAAACAAAACCTAAAATTATCAGATTAAATGCATTGTCTACTAATAAACCGGCGTTAGGACTATATAAAAAAATCGGATTCAAAAAAGTTGCTGAAATTCCAAGACAAATTCAATATAAAGGTAAATTAGTGAGTGAAGTGATAATGCTTTTAGAATTATAAAAAACAGAAAATAATTTATAATTTATTTATAGCAAACAGGTTCTAACGTCGTCGCCTAGGCGGAGCACGCTTGAGCGCGGTTCGAGAGACCGAGTCGCGTCAAAATCGCTAAAAAGGCGGTTTTTTGTTAGAATGAAAATATTAATATGAAACTTTGGGAAAAAGGAAAAAAACTAAATAAACAGATAGAGGATTTTACAGTTGGAGAAGATTATATCTTAGATCAGAGATTGGTTAAGTATGATTGTCTTGCTTCAATAGTCCATGTAAAAATGCTTGGCAAAATTGGCATACTTAAAGGAGGAGAAACTCAAAAGCTTATTAAGGAACTTAATAATATTATTGACCTTACTAATAAAGGGAAATTTAAGATTTTGGAAGAACAGGAAGATTGTCATACTGCGATTGAAAATTACCTAACCAAAAATTTAGGAGATTTGGGAAAGAAAATACACACCGCCAGATCAAGAAACGATCAGGTATTAACAGCAATGAGATTATACTATAAAGAGGAATTAAATAATTGTAAAAATTTAATCAATGAGTTAATTAAAGCGATTACAAAGTTTGTTAAAAAATATGGAAAAATAAAATTACCAGGTTATACCCATACAAGAAAGGCAATGCCTTCGTCTATCGCAATGTGGGGAGATTCATTTATTGATTCAATGCAAGATAATTTAAAAACAATTGATTTTACATTGCAATTAATAGATCAATCCCCGTTAGGAACCGGAGCTGGATATGGTTTACCTATTAAGATTGATAGAGAATATGCCGCAAGACTCCTCGGCTTTAAGAAACTACAAAAAAATCCAATTTATACCCAAAACAGTAGGGGTAAATTTGAATCAGCGATACTCCATACCTTAAGTCAAATAATGTTTGATTTAAATAAAATAGCCTCTGATTTGATTATGTTTAGCATGCCAGAATTTGGTTATTTTGAATTACCTGAAGAATTCTGCACGGGAAGTTCTATTATGCCACAAAAAAGAAATCCAGATGTCTTAGAATTACTAAGGGCTAAATATCATGTTGTAATTTCTTACGAATTTCAAGTGAAGAATATAATCGGCAACCTTTTATCGGGCTATAATCGTGACATACAACTTACAAAAGAACCAACGATGAAGGGGTTAGAAACAACAAATGAAAGTTTATCTGTGACGAGTCTTATCTTCGAGAATTTAAAAGTTGATAAAGAAAAATGCAATAAGGCCCTGACAGAAGATATTTATAAAACAGAAAATGTCTATAAGTTGGTTAAAAAGGGAATTCCCTTCAGGGAGGCTTATAAGATTATTTCGAAGGAATAGTAGGATTTATTCTCTAACTAAGTAGGTTCTAACGTCGTCCACGACCCGCAGCAAAGAAAATCGCCGAGAAGGCGATTTTTTGATAGAATAAAATAAACTTTATGTTGCATAAAGGTTTAAGCGAAAAACGAGTTTTAGAGTTGAGAGAGAAATTTGGCGAAAATGTAATTCCTTTTAAAGAGGAAGCCACTTGGCTTTCTATTTTACTTTCTCAGCTTAAAAGTCCTTTAATTTACATTTTAATAATTGTTGGTTTGATTTCTCTAATTTTAAAAGAATACTTCGATGCAGGTTTAATCGGGTTTGTAATCATTATCAATGTCTTAATGGGATTTTTCCAAGAATATAATGCTAAGAAAACATTAACTGCCTTAAGGAAAATTTTAAAACCAAAAACAATAGTTATAAGAGCGGGTCAAAGAAAAGAGATAGAGGTGAAAGAATTAGTTCTAGGCGATTTAGTAGTGTTGGGTTCTGGTGATAGAATTCCAGCCGATGGCAAATTGATTGAAGGAATGAGTTTATTAGTCAACGAAGCAATTTTAACTGGCGAGGAAGAAGCGGTGACAAGAACTGAAAAAGAAGGAAGCAGTCTTTTATTCATGGGTACAACCGTAATTTCTGGAAGGGGAGTGATGGAGGTGATAAAGACTGGGAAAGAAACTGAAATGGGAAAGATTGGAAAAAGCTTGACAGAAATAAAAGAAGAAAAAACGCCTCTCCAGATAAAATTAGAATTTTTTTCTAAAAATTTAGCCGTTATAGTTCTTTTCGTTTGTTTGGTTATTTTTATCCTTGGGGTTTTCCATAAAGAAAATCCTTTTGAGATGTTTAAAATGGCAGTAATTTTATCAATAGCCGCAATACCCGAAGGACTGCCAATAGCAATAACAATGATTTTAGCTTTAGGGATGCGGAGAATTCTAAAGAGAAATGGATTGGTAAAAACTTTACTTTCTATTGAGACCCTAGGTTCAACTTCAGTCATCTGTACCGACAAAACTGGAACCTTAACTGAAGGAAAAATGAAAGTTGTTAAAACAGATTTTTTAGATAGAGAAAAGACATTACTTGCTTTAATCTTAAACAATGAACAAAGAAGCAGTGTGGAAGTTGCTATTTGGGAATATGTAAAAAATGAAAGGGAACTTGATCCCCAAGAGGTCTTTGACCGATCAAAAAGGATTTATGAAGAGCCATTTGATAGCGAAAAGAAATATTCAATGACTATAAATGAGGCAGAAGGAAGAGAAAATGCATTTTTAATGGGAGCTCCTGAAATTATCCTTTCCTTTTGTCAGATTTTAAATGAAGAAAAAAATAAAATTTTAGAAGAAATTGAAAAATGGGCAGATGAGGGGCTAAGGATTTTAGGGGTGGCTTTTAAAGAAAAAGGGGATTTAAAGGAGAAAAAAGAATTTTTTTGGCTTGGATTAATAGGTATTGCCGACCCAATCAGAAAAGAAGCAAAAGAGGCAATTTTAACTGCCCGGAGAGCCGGTATCAAAGTTAAAATAGTAACGGGAGATTATCGCAAAACTGCTGAAAGAGTGGCGAAAAATCTCGGATTTAAATTGGAGCCGAAAAACATTTTAGAGGGTCCAGAATTAGAAGTTATTCCCGAGGACGAATTGAAAAAGAGGATAGATGATATAATATTGTTTACTCGGGTTACTCCTCGTCAAAAACAAAAAATAGTTAAAGTCCTTCAGGAGAAAGAAGAGGTGGTAGCGATGACTGGAGATGGTGTTAACGATGCTCCGGCACTCAAGAGGGCAAATATTGGAGTGGTAGTAGGCACTGCTTCCGATGTTGCCAAAGAGGCAGCAGATTTAATCTTACTTGATAATAACTTCAAAACCATAGTGGCTGCATGCGAAGAAGGCAGGTTAATCTTTTCTAATATCAAAAAGACAGTTGGTTATGTGCTTTCTAATTCGTTTGCCGAAATCGCCTTAATTTTTGGTGCCGTTCTTTTGAACCTTCCTTCTCCTTTAACAGTTGTCCAAATTTTATGGATTCACCTTATCTGTGATGGGCCTCCAGATTTAATGTTGGCTTTTGAGCCAAAGGAGAAGTTATTAATGGCAAAAACTCCAAAGAATATAAAAAAAGAAGAGATACTCAGTGGTTTTACGAAGTTTTTAATCTTAGGTGTCAGTCTAGCTGCTGGTATCTTGTCTCTGTTCTTATTCTGGCGTTTAGGAATAAGAGAGGGAAATTTAAATCTTGGCCGAACTATTGCTTTCGCTGCCATAGCCAGCGTTAGTTTAGTTTATATTTTTGCTTATAAAAATCTTAAAAAACCAATTATCAAGACAGAGAAATTTTTTCAAAATAAATTTATGTTTTTTGGAGTAGCTTATGGATTTTTACTCCTTTTTCTGGCAATTTATTTACCGTTTTTCAATAAGGTTTTAGGAACTATTCCTCTAAGGCCATTTCACTGGTTATTGGTTTTTGCTGTTGCCCTACTTACCACTTTAATAGTTGAATTAGTAAAAATTTTTTCTAATCTTACCACTGAGAAAAAATAGATAGAATAACGAAAGAGGGTTATGGTTTAACTAGAACTGGTATCTTAAAACACTTTTTAGTGTTCATAAAATAGGTTCTAATAGCGTCCAGGCCCCGCAGCCATCTTGAGCGCGGTTCGAGAGACCGAGCCGCGTTCATTTTACCGATTCTGGACTTTTTCTAAAATAAATAGTATTTTATATTAGTATGGATTCTGATCAAAAACTTATAGCTAATTATCTCGCGGGCGATGAAAAATCACTCGAGGTTTTAATTAATCGTTATCTTAAGCCAATTTACAGTTTTGTTTATCGGTATGTTGGTAATGGCGAGGCGGCCGAAGATATCACTCAAGAAGTATTCGTGAAGGTTTGGCGGAATCTCAAGAAGTTCGATCAGAATAAAAGTTTCAAGACCTGGATTTTCCATATCGCCAAAAACACGTCTTTTGATTTTCTCAAAAAGAAAAAAGCTATACCATTTTCTGAGTTTGAAAATGAAGAAGGAGAAAATAAACTTATTGAGACGCTCGCCAATCCAACCCCGCTTCCTTCTGAACTTCTTGAGCAAGTCGGCATTGAAGAAATGCTTAATGTGATAATAAATCAGTTGGCTCCAAAATATCGCATGGTTTTATTCCTCCGCTGCAATGATCACTTTACTTTTCGAGAAATTGCCGAAACTTTAGGAGAATCAATTAACACTATAAAGACCCGCTACAGGCGGGGGATCGCAATATTAAGAAAACTCTTGAAAAGGGAGAAATGAACCAAAACGGCTCCCTTGGTCGTATTAGTATGTAGGGAGCCATGAGACAGGATTTCGAAAAACTATTTTCCCATCTTAAACCCGCAGAACCTCCCGCGGGTCTTTTTGATCGTATTATTCTTGCGATTAAACGGGAGCAAGAATTGCAACGCACAAAAAGACTACTGTTTAGCTTTTTGTTCCTTTTGATTGCTTCATTTATTGCGACGCCTCTTTCTTGGACAATGCTGGTAAATCAAGTGGAGAATTCTGGGATTCTTTACTTTTTCTCTGCTGCCTTTAGCGACTTTGGAACTTTCCTTATTCTATGGCAAGATTTTAGCTTAGCTATTCTTGAATCATTGCCAGTTATGGGTAT
>CAZWDF010000005.1:0-23191 GCA_964632335.1 uncultured Candidatus Saccharibacteria bacterium
AGGCGAAGCTGGTCGGAAAAAATTCAACCAATATTGCCGGATTGCCACTGTTCCTTTGGCTGCTCTCCAAGGATATGGAATGCTCGCTATTTTTCAGCGTCAAAATGTCATTTCCGCTCTTTCCCCAAATCTATTTTTTACTTCAATTTTAACTATAGTTGCCGGAGCTCTTTTTTTAATGTGGCTTGGAGAATTAATTTCAGAAAAAGGAGTTGGCAATGGCGTTTCCCTTTTGATTTTTGCTGGAATTATCGCCGATTTCCCAAACAGTATCCGTCAGATGATTCTTCAAACTCAGACAGCGGGAGCAGCCAGAATCCCCAGTCTTGTGCTCTTTTTTGTAATGGCTTTAGTGATTATCGCCGGAGTAGTTTTAGTGAATGAATCCAGGAGGAATATTCCAGTTTCTTATGCTAAAAGAGTAAGAGGGATGCGACTTTATGGTGGAGTTTCTACTTATTTACCCCTAAATATTAACCCGGCTGGCGTAATTCCAATAATTTTTGCCTTATCGATTATGCTTTTTCCAACTATGATTGCTAATTTTTTGGGCGGAGCCGGAGGTCAAGTTGGGGCAATTGCAAAAAGCATTGGGAACTTCTTTGAAAACTCCTTGGCTTACGGAGTTATATATTTTTTACTGGTTGTTCTCTTTACCTATTTTTATACTGCTGTTACTTTTGACCCAAAAGCTATTTCTACCAATTTACAAAAAATGGGCGGTTTTATTCCTGGGATTAGACCGGGAGAAAGCACTGCCCACTTTATGTACTATATTTTGAATCGAGTATTACTGATTGGAGCTCTCTTTTTAGGGACGATTGCCGTTATGCCCTCAATCGTCCAGATAGTAACTCAAGTCCAACAATTCCGATTTTTAATTGGCGGAACCTCCTTGCTAATTGTAGTTTCAGTGGTTTTAGAAACCGTCCGCCAAATTAATGCCCAATTACAAATGCGAGAATATGAAACGTTCTAAAAAACCATTAGTCATTATTATTTTGGGACCACCGGGTTCTGGTAAGGGAACTCAAGCAGAGCTTTTGGCAGAGAAATTAAACCTTTGTCATTTGGAGACAAGTGAGATTATTGAGAAAAATCTAGCAGCCGCTAAAAAAGGCGATTTTGTAAAAGTTGGCGACAAAAAATATTTTCTTTTGGAAGAAAAAAAATTAAGAGAAGCAGGAAAATGGATGAGTCCTTCTTTAATCGCTTTTTGGGTAAAAGAAAAAATAAAAGCATTGGCAAAAGAAGGAAAGGGAATAGTATTTTCTGGTTCTCCTAAAACTCTTTATGAAGCAGAAGAAGTGACCCCCTTGTTAAAAAAACTTTATGGGTCTCTGAATATCAAGATAATTTTAATTGAGCAGAGCCCAGAAGTTTCGATTTTGAGAAATAGTAAGAGAAGAATTTGCCAATTAATGCGTCATTCGATTTTATACACTAAAGAAACTTCTAGATTGAAGAGATGTCCCTTTGATGGTTCGGAATTAGTATTTCGCGAGGATAGTAGCCCAGAAATAATTAAATCAAAATTAAAAGAATTTAAAGAAAGAACTCTTCCGATAATCGATTATTTTAAAAAACAGGATTTCGAAGTAAAAAAAATAAATGGCGAACAATCAGTGGCCGATGTTTTTCAAGATATCCTAAAATCCATTTCGTAGTAATGTAACGAGCTCTTTCCTCGTTACATTTTATCTAAAGACACTCCTCGTTAATTTAAGAGAATGATTAATATTAAAGCTGCTGAGGAAATTGAAATAATGGCTGAAGGGGGCAAGCTCCTGGCAAAAATTATGAAAGAATTAGAAAAGCAGGTTAGGCCAGGAATTACCACTAAGGAACTAGATAAGGTCGCTGAGGACCTTATTTTAAAATCCGGAGGAAAATGTTCTTTTAAGGGATACCAAGGTTTTCCGACTTGCCTTTGTACATCTATAAACGAAGAAATCGTCCACGCCGTCCCTTCGGAAAGAAAATTAAAGGAAGGAGACATCATTTCACTCGACCTGGGGATTTTATATAAAGGATTTCATACTGATATGGCAGTGACCCTGCCGGTTAGAATAGTTAATCCAGAAGTTCAAAGATTGATTGATGTTACAAAAAAAGCTTTAGAAATAGGAATTGAGAAAGTTAAACCTGGAAATTATGTCGGCGACATCAGTAAGGCAATCCAAAAATATGTTGAAAAAGAGGGGTTTAATGTGGTGCGGGAGCTCTGCGGACATGGAATCGGTAGAAGAATCCACGAAGCTCCTCAAATTCTTAATTCAGTATCTTTTGATGAGATGACGGTGGATAAAGTAAAATATCAGGAAGACGCAAAAATTAAACTTAAAGAAGGCATGGTTTTGTGCCTGGAACCAATGGTAACGGTGGGGGACTGGCGAATAAAAAAATCAAAGGACGGTTTCGGCTATGAAACTGAAGATGGTTCTTTGTCTTGTCATTTTGAGTATACAATAGCAGTAACGGAAAATGGAGCAAAAATTTTAACTGTGATATAATATTTTAACATGCCCGGTAGTGAAAATTCGACCACTGCCGGAGCAGTGAAAAAAAATAATAATTTGTCGAATTTCTACTACCGGGTATGTATCTTTCCGTCATCATTCCGGCTTATATTTAACAAACCAATCTCCAAGCAATTCCCTCGCTTGACCACGCAGTCAGCTTATGAGGTAAAATGAATTTATTCCCCAGCTGCTGCTATTTCTCGTCCCGCCTTCTTTATCAAGAAGATTAATCAGATTAAACAGTGGGCGGGACTGCGAAGTGTCCCCCTCGGGAATTACCTTCAGATTCCTTTAATAAACATGTATCTTTCCGTCATTGTTCCGTCTTATAATGAAGAGAAGAGGTTGTCGAAAACTTTGGAGGAGATTGATAAATATTTGAGTAAGCAAAGTTACGATTACGAGATATTAGTGGTTAATGATGGCTCAAAAGACAAAACCGCCCAAGTTATCAGAGATCGGGTCTCTGTCATTCAAAATTTGAGGTTGATTGATAATAAAAAAAATAATGGCAAAGGTTATGTTGTCAGACAGGGAATGTTAGAAGCCAAAGGCGAGTACAGGATTTTTACTGATGCTGACAACTCAACTTCGATTGACCAGGTCGAAAAAATGTGGCCATATTTTGAGGCGGGTTTCGATATTGTTTTTGGTTCCCGAGACGCAAAAGGAGCAATTCTAGACCCTCCTCAATCCCCACTTCGAAGATTTTTAGGGGAGGCATTTGGATTTTTAACCAATTTAATCGTTGGAACCTGGGGAATTGCTGATAGCCAGTGCGGTTTTAAGTGTTTTACTAAAAAAGCGACAGAAAATATTTTTCCAAAATGTAAAATCAATCGTTTCGCCTTCGACCCAGAGTTTTTCGTGATTGCCAAGAAATTAGGTTATAAAATAAAAGAAGTCCCAGTTTGTTGGGAAAATGACCCGGAAAGCAAAGTAAAATTTAAATGGATGGTCAATATGGGCCTTGATTTGCTTAAAATTAGATGGAATATAATTACCAAAAAGTATGACTAAAAAACATGAAATTAAGTTCCCATCTGAATTGCGTCTTGACGTGGTTTCTGGAGATTGGGTGGTTATTGCTACCGGCCGAGCTAAAAGGCCGGAAACTTTTAAAAAAGAAAGACGGAAAATCGAGGAGGCCCCTAGAGAAAAATGTCCTTTTTGTAATATAGGAACTCAAGAAAAACCAGTTTTAATTTTTTCTCAGGGCAAAAAAATACCTTTGGGAAAAGGCAAACCAAAGAATTGGACTGCCGTCTGCATTCCCAATAAATATCCAGCTTTTCTAAAAGATGCCAGTTTTAATACCAGGATTGAAGGGCCTTATCAGGCAATAGATGCCCTTGGTTTTCATGAGGTGGTAGTGACTAAAGACCATCGGAAATCAATGGGTCAATTTGAAATTTCCCAGCTCAAAGAAGTGATTGATGTCTATCAAGAAAGATATTTAAAGCTGCAGAAAGAAGAATTTATAAGCTATGTCTCGATTTTTCACAATCACGGGTTCGAAGCCGGAGCTTCAATCTCGCATCCTCATTCTCAAATCGTTGCCACCCCTTTGGTTGACCCTGACCTTAGAAGGGCTCTTTCTAATTCTCAAAAATATTTTGAAAATTACCAAAAATGCAATTATTGCCAAATGAATGATTGGGAGAGAAAAACTAAAAAAAGAATTGTTTTTGAGAATAAAGAATTTTTAGTTATCTGCCCCTTTGCCTCAAAATCAGCCTTTGAGCTCATTATTTCTCCCAAAAAACACCTGCCTTATTTTGAAAAAATTACCGAAAAAGAAAAGTGGTACCTATCCGAGGCGTTTTTACAAGGACTGAGAAGAATTTACAAAGCCTTAAATGACCCCGCCTATAATTTCTATTTACACACTGCTCCTTGTGATGGAAAAAATTACGATTTTTATCATTGGCATTGGACGATTTTGCCAAAAACAGCAACCTGGGCTGGCTTTGAATTGGGAGCAAGAATGGAAATTTCTACCATCGACCCTGAAAAAGCCGCCGAATATTTGAGAAGACAATGAAAAACAAATCCTTCACTTTGATTGAGCTTTTGGTGGTTATTGCTCTGATTGGATTGTTAGCTAGCATTATTTTAGTTTCTTTGAAGGGAACAAGAGAAAAAGCTAAAATTGCCAGAGGTTTGGAGTTTAGCCAAAGCGTCCAGCATGCCCTCGGCGCAGACGCAGTGGGAATTTGGAGTTTTGATGATTGCCCGGGAGGGACGGCAAATGACGCTTCAGGTTATGGAAACAATGGAACAATTTATGGAGCCTTTTGCACAGACGATACTCCTTACAAAATAGTAGGTTCAGGTCAAGGAAAATATGCTTTGAGTTTTGTGGATGATTATGTGGATTGCGGAAGTAACGTAAATTTGAATATGGGAACTAGCCCTTTTACTCTCGAGGCTTGGATTAAAACATCAGCTTCAGGCATTCTTCAAGATATTATGAGCAGGGATGACTATTATGATGTTGGTGCTTGGGAATTTTGGGTAAATTCGAGTGGCAATCTAGAACTAATTAGTAATAATAATTGGACAAGCCCACCCTGGTATCCAGTGAATGACGGAAAATGGCATCATGTGGTTGGTATGAGAGACAGCGGAGATGACAGAGTCATATATGTTGATGGGCAGGAGCGAGGAAGGAACACTGATTATTTTGCAGGACAGAATTTTAATAGAACGGTAACCTTAAAAATAGGGTCTCATGTTACAGCTCAAAGGTTTTTCAATGGTCTCATCGACGAAGTCCGCATTTACAATGAAGCCCTGCCTCAGGCTGAAATCCAAAAGCATTATGCCGAAGGATTAAAAAGATATCAAAATTTAGTAAAAAAGTAAAAATTATGGATAAATCGCTTATTGTTGCAAATTGGAAGTGTAATCCTACAACTCAGCAGGAAGCTAAAAGGCTTTTTAATTTAGTTAAAAGGGGAATAAAAAGCATTAAAAACACGGAAGTGGTAATTTGTCCGCCATTTTTATATATCTCAAATCTCAAATCTCAGATCTCAAATCTAAAATTGGGTGCTCAAGATTGTTTTTGGGAAGAAAAAGGGGCTTTTACCGGGGAAATTTCGCCTTTAATGTTAAAAGATTTAGGTTGCCAGTATGTTATTATTGGTCATTCTGAAAGAAGGAAATATCAGCAAGAAAAAGACTCAATGATTTATAAAAAAATAGAGGCAGCGTTAAAACGAGGATTAAAACCAATTTTATGCATTGATAAAATTTCTCAAATACCGAGTTTCTTAAGGAAACGAGGTGGAAGAAGAGGTCGAAGCCCTCTTCGCCCCAAAAAAGATTTAGGGGGTGTCATTTTCGCTTACGAACCAGTTTTTGCTATCGGTACTGGAAAACCTTGTAGTATCGAGAAAGCCAAAAAGATGAGATTACTAATTTTGAGAAACTTGAGTAAAAACCTTCCAGTTTTATATGGCGGCAGTGTCAATTCTGAAAATGCGCGAGATTACGTTAAGAAAGCCGGTTTTCAAGGTCTGTTAGTTGGTGGTGCCTCTTTAAATGCTCCAGAATTTGTTCGAATCATGAAGAGAGTCAGTAAAAGTTGACTTTGTTGAGGGATTCTGATATATTAAATTAATTATTCGTATATTCGTAAAGACCCGCCCCGCACCTTTTGTCCATTATTCAAATTATTCTGCTAAATTTTTAGGTAATTTGCCTTTTAAAACTTTCAAAAGGTGCGGGGTGAATAATTCGTAGGGATATGCATAATTTTTTAGAAGGTCAATTTTATAATCCAACCCGGGGAAATTTGAAGATGACTCAAGTGATTGAGGAGATTTTGAATTATATTTCTGAGAAACCTGAAAAATTTTATGATATCATTGTTGGTTGTGATTCCTCTTCAGGTGAGACACCCCATTTCCCGGTGGCGGTGGTTGTTTTAAGAGTCGGAGAGGGAGGGAGATTTTTCCTTAAAAAAATTAGTTATAAAAATCGCAAATTTTATAATTGGAAAATGCGTATTTTGGAGGAAGTTTTACTATCTTGTGAATTAGCTCTATTTTTAAGAGAGAATCTTGAGAAAAAAATCCAAAATTTAGACGTAAATCCTAACTATCAATTTCGCTATATTCATGCTGATATCGGTGAAAACGGTGCTACCCGGGATATGATAAAAGAAGTAACAGGCTTAATTAGAGGAAATGGTTTTGAGCCGAAGATAAAACCAGAATCCTACGTTGCTTCCACGGTCGCTGACCGTTACTCTTAATAAATGACTTCAAACGAATTAAGGGAGGAATTTTTAAATTTCTTCGCGAAAAAAGGGCACAAAATAGTGCCTTCTTCTTCATTGATTCCAACCGATCCATCGGTTCTTTTTACCACGGCTGGAATGCAACAGTTTGTTCCATATTTAACCGGAGAAAAAGATGTTTTGAAAGATTTTGGAACTCGTCATTTGTTTTCTTGCCAGAAATGTTTTAGGTCTGATGATATTGAGAAAGTAGGAGACGATACTCATCATACTTTTTTTGAAATGTTAGGCAATTGGTCAATTGGCCAAGATCTAAAAAAAGGTTATTTTAAAAAGGGAGCCATTAAATATGCCTTAGAATTTTTTGTAAATGTTTTAGGTCTAAACAAAGATAAATTTTGGACAACTATTTTTAAAGGAGAGAAAAATATACCTAAGGACGAAGAGTCAAAAAAAATCTGGCAGGAAAATGGAATTCCTAAAGAAAGGATAAAAGAATTTGGGATGGAAGATAATTTTTGGGGACCGACCGGAAAGACAGGTCCTTGTGGGCCTAATTCAGAAATTCATTACGATAGAGGAAAAAAGTTTGGCTGCGGAAATCCTGATTGCGGTCCCAATTGTCCTCATTGTGAGCGTTTTGTTGAATTGTGGAATTTGGTCTTTATGGAGTATTTTAAAGATGAAAGTGGGAATTATCAGCTCCTTTCCCAAAAAAATGTAGATACGGGAATAGGTTTTGAAAGATTGGTTGCTGTTTTACAAAAGAAACCCTCAGCTTATGAAACAGATCTTTTTTGGTCAATCATTCAAGAATTAGAGAGATTTTTTTCTAAAAAATACATTAAAGAAAAAAGAAATTTCAGAATTTTAGCTGATCATATCCGAGGAATAGTTTTTTTAATTTCAGAGGGAATTTTTCCTTCTAATGTTGAAAGGGGATATGTTTTGAGAAGAATTTTGAGAAGAGCAATTAGATATGGGAAAATTTTAAATCTACCAAAAAATTTTTTAATTCCTTTGGCTCAAAAAGCTGTTGAAATTTACCAAGACGTCTATCCAGAAGTGAAATCTAAAGAAGCAGATATTTTAACCGTTATTCAAAATGAAGAAGAAAAATTTGAAAAGACCTTAAAAAAAGGACTGAAACAATTTGAAAAAATTACTGAAAAAGGACAAATTTCAGGAATTGATGCTTTTCATCTATTTGATACCTATGGTTTTCCTTTAGAGTTGACTGAGGAATTAGCCAAAGAAAAGAAAATAATAGTGGATAAAAAAGGTTTTGAAAAGGCTTTTGAGAAACATAGAGAAATTTCCCGAGCCGGAGCAGAAAAAAAATTTGGGGGGATAGGTAAAGAAACAACTTATCAAGCTGCGAAACTTCATACTGCCACACATTTACTTCAGGCTGCTTTAAGGGAAGTTTTAGGAAAGCATGTTAAACAAATGGGTTCAGATATTACTTCTCAGCGGTTACGATTTGATTTTTCACATCCCAAAAAAATGACCGAAGAGGAAATAAAAAAAGTTGAAGATTTGGTTAATCAAAAAATTAAAGGGGATTTAGAGGTAAAAAAAGAGGAAATGAGTTACCAGGAAGCGATAAAATCTGGAGCCCTTGCCTTCTTTAAGGAAAAATATCCAGAAAAAGTAACAGTTTATTCGGTAAATAATTTTTCAAAAGAAATCTGTGCCGGCCCTCATGTCAGGCGAACCTCAGAGATAGGGCATTTTGAAATTCTTAAAGAAGAAAGTTCGGGGGCAGGGGTGCGAAGAATTCGGGCTATTTTAAAATAAAGATGAGCCGAATTCTTCTTACATCGAGCGCTAGCGAAGATAGAAAAGAATGAATATTCTTTGACCCCTTCGCTGTCGCTCGGGAGTCAGAAGAATTAGAGCGATTTTGAAATAAATGATATAATAAATTAATGCCGCAAAAAATATTTGATATTTTACCACCGGGGTACCCACCAAAAGTGGGTCTTCCTACTGCCTTTGGCCAAGAAAAACCCTCTAAGCCCGCCGAGAAAATCAGTTCGCCGCATTCTAAAGGAAAAAAGTATTGGGAGATGGTCGGAGGGATTCTCGCCATTTTAATTTTAGCTTTCCTGTTTTGCTACTTCACCCCGCCCCACTTGTGGGGCGAGGCGGAAATCGAAATTTGGCCAGAGACAGAATCATTAACTTTTGAAACGAAAGCGACAATAGATAGTGAAGGGAAGAATGTCGATGTCTCAAATAAAGTTATTCCCGGCAAAACAATCGTTGTTGAAAAAACAGTTTCAGAAGAATTTCCATCTTCTGGGGAAATCTTAAAAGAGAAGAAGGCCGAGGGCATAATTCGAGTTTACAATGCTTATTCAACTTCATCTCAAGCTTTAGTGAGTAATACTCGATTTATTTCAGCTGAAGGAAAACTATTTCGCTCTTTAGAAAGAGTAACCATTCCGGGAGGAAAATATGAAGGAGGAAAACTCGTCCCTGGTGAGCTTGACGTCAAAGTGGTAGCCGACCAGTCAGGTCCAGAATATAATATTACAGCTACTACTTTTTCTATTCCCGGATTCGCCGGAACGGCCAAATATACCAAGTTTTATGGCAAATCTTCTGAGAATATGACAGGAGGCCTCAGAGAAAAAGTCCCTCAGGTTACCCAAGAAGACCTTTACCTGGCTCAAAAGACATTGGAAGAAAGAGCGCTCAAAGAAAGTGATACGGCTCTAAAAGAAAAAATCTCTTCAGACCCTCTTCTTGTTTTACTTAAAGAGGCCCAGGCCTCGGAAATTCTCGAAACCTTTTCTTTAGCCAGACCAAAAGAAGAATTAGAGAAATTTAACTTTCAGGTGAAAGCTAAATCAGAGGCCTTGGTATTTAGCACTCAAGACATTGAAAACTTCATTAAAGATTTCATTCTTTCTCAAATTCCCGAGTCAAAAAAGCTTCACCAGGAAAGTTTAAAAACGAATTATCTTCCAGAAACAATTAATTTGAAAACAGGTAAAATTATTCTCTCTTTGAAGGCCGAAGCTAAAATTTATTCGGATATTAACCAGACTGATTTAAAGAGGAATCTTGGCAGAAAATCACTGGCCGAGGCCAAAATTTTTTTAGAGAATCAACCTCACATTACTAAAACCCAGGTTAGATTTTGGCCGTTTTGGGTTAAAAAGGTTCCCGAAGATGCGGATAAAATTGAAATTAAATTAAGGATCGAATAAATTGAAAATTTATTGAAAGTCAAAGAAGACTTTCTTCTTTTTCACCTTCGCTAACGCTTGGTGATTGAGATGAATCGAAGATTCATCGATGTTGACTAAATTAATAATTTTTGCTATCTTAAATAATTACTTACCCGAGCTGCAGCGAAGGGTAAAGAAGAGATTTATCCGCTTCGACTACCCGAATCGCAATGAAGGCAAAGAGAACTTAGTTCTCTTCTTTACCTCAGCTAAAGCTTCGGTGGGTGAAGAAGAGATTTATCTTTTCGACTAACCGATGAATCCAAATAAAAAAGTCTTTCGAAAAACCGGTATAGTTTTAGAGTCGTTACCTAGTGCTAATTTTCGAGTAAAGTTAGATAGCGGAGAAGAAGCCCTGTGTCATCTTTCGGGGAAATTGCGAATGTATCGAATTAAGGTTTTACCGGGGGACCAGGTTACGGTAGAAATAACTCCTTATGACCCAAAAAGGGGACGAATAGTTTATAGGGGTAAGTAAATCTCGCTAATAAGAAGCGAATCTTAAGCTAATAATAAGCGAATAAAGTTTTCTGGGTTATTTTAATTCGCTTTCTATTTGCTTTTAATTCGTTTATAATTCGCGAGTAAATTATTGATGAAGGTAAGAGCATCGGTTAAAAAAATTTGTAAACATTGTAAAACGGTTAGGAGAAAAGGCCGGCTTTATGTTGTTTGTAAAAATCCAAAGCATAAACAAAGACAAGGGTAATAACCTTCGCTTCGCGGAGGAATGACTAATTCCCAATTCCTAATTTCTAATAAAAATCTAAATGTCCAATGACCAATGCCTAAAATCCGTTTTTGGAAATTTGAAATTTAGGCATTAGACATTTCATTAGAAATTGGTAATTAGAAATTAGAAATTTTTAAATTGTATGCCACGTATTGCAGGGGTAAACATACCAGAAAATAAACAAATACTTATAGCCCTCACCTATATCTATGGGATAGGTCGGTCTTTGGCATCGAAAATTTTAGCAGAAGCCAAAATCAGTCCCTCTCTAAGGGCTAAAGATTTAACTTCCGAGAAAATCAATTTACTCAGAGAAATTATTGAAAAAAAATACAAAATTGAAGGAGATTTAAGGCGAGAGGTAATGATGGCAATAAAAAGATTAAAAGATATAGGCGCTTGGCGAGGAATTCGTCATATCAAAAGATTGCCGGTGAGGGGGCAGAGAACTCGAACTAATACCAGAACTGTTCGAGGAAATGTCAGAAAAACAGTGGGGTCTGGAAGAAAACAAGCACCCGAATCTACGTAATACCACTATGGGAAAAAAAAGAATTATTGCGAAATCTGAAGAGGAATTGTTAAAAGAAAGAGAAAAGGTCGAAGCAAAAGTCTTGAAAGAAATCAAAATAGAAGCTCCTCAGAAAAGAAGGATTAAGGAGGGCCGAGTTTATATTTCTTCTTCTTATAATAATACCGTCATTACTTTAACCGATTCGGAAGGCAATGCCCTTCATTGGGTAAGCTCAGGCTCCATTGGTTTTAAGGGAGCGAAAAAAGCCACCCCCTTCGCCGCTTCAAAGGTAGCTGAGGCAGTATCCGCGGCTGTCAAAAAATTAGGAATTGAAAAGATATCTATTTTTGTAAAGGGAATTGGTTCGGGCAGGGAGTCGGCAATTAGGTCTTTAGCCGCCAGGGGCTTAGATATTGTTTCGATTAAAGATATTACCCCCATGCCTCATAATGGTTGCCGGCCACCAAAAGTTAGACGTGTGTAACGCGATGCCAATATACTAATGCATACGAATGATACGAATAAAAAATTAGTATAATTAGTATTAATTCGTATATTAGTATCGATATATGGAAAATGCAAAATGTAAAATTTGTAGAAGGTTAGGTGTCAAATTATTCCTTAAGGGCGATAGATGTTTTTCTCCGAAATGCTCGATGGTAAGAAAAGCCTATCCGCCAGGTCTTAGAGGGAAAAGAAGAATTAAAGCCCTCTCTGAATACGGAAAGGAATTAAGGGAGAAACAAAAATTGAAAAATTGGTATAATTTAAAAGAAAGGCAATTTCGAAAGTACGTAAAGGAAGTTCTTGAGAAAAGAGGCAGAGTAAAGGATACTGCTGTTTCCCTTGTTAAAACCTTAGAGAGCCGTTTAGATAATGTAATCTTCAGATTGGGTTTTGCCAACTCAAGAGTCCAGGCCAAACAATTTGTTTCCCATGGTCATTTTTTAGTCAACGGAAAGTCAATTGACACCCCCTCTTACCAGCTGAAAAAGGGAGACATTGTTGCCTTGAAACCTCAGAAAATTAAAAAAACTATTTTTCAAAATCTTAAAAATTTGTTAAAAAAACATAAGACTCCCAGTTGGCTTGAATTAGATGCTGAAAAATTAGAGGGGAAAGTAATAGGAGAACCAACCATAGAAGAAGTTGCTCCGCCAGTAGAAATTTCAGCCATCTTTGAGTTTTATTCCCGCTAATAACAACCCCCCCCATCGGAAGGGGGTCGGGGAAACCCTTCGGTTGCCGAGTGGCAACGAGGCGGAAGAAGAAGCGACAGTCTTCTTCGCCCTCCCCGAATAGGAAAATATTAAAAACCGAGGGTGGGCGGAGAGATAAATCTCTTCTTTCACCTCACTGCGGTTCGGTTTTTAAGGAGCGGTGTTAGCGCGTGTCGCCGAAGACGACATTCAAATAATTCGCGCGTGCCGCGACCTAACTCGGTATTACCATTATGATTCCCTTACCTCTTCAACCAAAAATTATTGAAAAAAAAGAAAATTGGGCGCGTTTTGAGATAGAAGCTCTCTACCCAGGTTATGGAGTTACCGTTGGTAACAGTTTGAGAAGAGTACTTCTTTCTTCCCTGCCGGGGGCAGCCGTAACTCAAATGAAAATCAAAGGCGTTCCCCACGAATTTTCAACTATTCCCGGAGCGACAGAAGATGTAATTTTAATTATGTTGA
The DNA here is from genome assembly GCA_964632335.1 of uncultured Candidatus Saccharibacteria bacterium. Taxonomy (GTDB): domain Bacteria; phylum Patescibacteriota; class Minisyncoccia; order Minisyncoccales; family CAZWDF01; genus CAZWDF01. Next base: position 12,946 of record CAZWDF010000005.1, read on the forward strand.
ATTTAAAACAATTGAGGTTTAGGATTTATACTGAAGAGCCTCAAAAGGCAAGATTAATTGTCAAAGGAGAGAAAGAAGTCAAGGCTTCCGATTTCGAATTACCAGCCCAAGTCGAATTGGTAAACAAAGATGCTCACATTGCCACTCTGACCCAAAAATCCAGCGAATTAGATATGGAAATTCAAATTGAAAAAGGGATAGGCTATTTGCCTCGCGAAGCTAGAAAAAAAACCAATGCTCCCACACAGGAAAAATTAGAGATAGGGGTAATTCCTATCGATGCCGTTTTTGCCCCAGTCAGAAGAGTGAGTTATAAAGTTGAAAACATGAGAGTGGGGGAGAGAACTGATTTCGACAGGTTATTTTTGGAAATTAAAACCGATGGCACCATTACCCCGGAAGCAGCATTTTTCCAAGCCTCAGAAATTTTAGTGAAACATTTCTCTTTATTTACCGAGCTTCCGAAGGAAGCGAAGGTGGAGAAGAGGGCGAAGCCCTCTTCGACTACCGAAGCTTTAGCTAAGGTTGAAAAGAAAAAGGGTGGCAAAAGGAGCCTCTCGGCTAAAAAAATTAAAAGACATGCGAAAACGAAAAAAGGGAAGAAAGCTAAGTAGGAAAAGAGACCAAAGGAGAGCGCTCCTGAGGGCACTGGCTAGTGCGCTTTTTTTGAAAGAAAAGATTAGGACTACCGAAGCTAAAAGCAAGGAGGTTTCTGATTTCGCTGAAAAGCGAATTACCAGAGCTAAAATTGGTTCTTTAGCTTCTCGAAGATTGCTGGTTAGAGAATTTTCGCCAGAAATAATTAAAAAACTATTTAATGATATCGCTCCAAGGTACCTAGAGAGAAAAGGGGGATATACCAGAATAATTAAATTAGGAAAAAGACAATCAGATGGAGCAAAGATGGCCATAATTGAACTCGTTTAGATTTAAGATTAAAGATTAAAGAACTTACAACTTCCAACTATGGAAAGAGAAACCCACACAATTGATGCAACAGGTAAAGTTTTAGGAAGATTAGCTGCCGAAATAGCAGTATTGCTGCATGGCAAAAATAAAATAGATTTCTTTCCTTATAAAGATATGGGAGATTTTGTGGTGGTCAAAAATGTCTCGAAATTAAAGATTACTGGAAAAAAAATGGAGCAAAAAAAATATTTTCGGCATTCAAAATATCCTGGAGGCGTAAAAGAAATACCTTTTAAAAAAATTTTTAAAGAACGACCAGCTTTTACACTAAAAACAGCAGTTTTCGGAATGTTACCCAAAAATAAGTTAAGAGCGAAAATGATTAAAAGACTAAAAATACTTAACGAATAGCGAACAATTATGGTAAAAAAAATAAAAAAAATTAAAGAGAAAAGACCAAGAGAAGCCAAAAAAGCCAAAGAAGTCAAAAAAGTAACAAAAAAGCCAATTGTTAAAAAAGTTGAGAAACCTGAGGTTGTAGCCGAACCAGTAAAATATCTTGAGGGGGTAGGCAGAAGAAAGACAGCAGTGGCTCAGGTTAGACTTTTTACTCAGGGGGAGAAGATTTTTTTAGTTAATGGAAAACCAATAGATACTTACTTTCCTGCCCTCGCGCTTCAGCAAACTGCTAAAGCAGCCTTGGAGAAAATGAATTGTCTTGATAAGTTTGGACTCTCGGTTAAAGTGAGGGGAGGGGGCATTACTGCTCAGGCTGAAGCAATCCGTCATGGAATATCTCGGGCTTTAGTCCTTTTTAACCCCGATTTCAGAAAGAAATTGAATAAAGCCGGTTTTTTGACTCGCGATTCAAGAATGCGAGAAAGAAAAAAATTCGGATTAAAACGGGCAAGAAGAGCCCCCCAATGGCAAAAACGGTAAAATACTCAATGAATTTTCAATTCATCTCAATCACGCGAACGAAGTGAAGCGTGGAGATGAACTTTAGTTCATCGACTTTCAATAAATTTTCAATTTATTTCGATGCTTAAAGAACTGAAAGTTCATTTCGATCTTCAATAAATTTTCAATTTATTTCGATGCTTAAAGAACTTATTGATAAATTTTATTTGGATCAGCAAAGAGATAAGGAACAAACTCGTTTTTATATTACCGATGCCGGAAAATGCCCCCGGCAGATTTTTTTTAAATTTAAGAATGTTCCAAGAAAAAAAATGGACCCTCGAATTTTAAGAATCTATGAAAAAGGAGAGTATCTCCATAGGAATATTTTTAATATTTTATATCGTCTTAAAATCGGAATAACAACCGAAGTACCTATTCCGGCTCAAGAAATAGTTGGCGGCCGGGCTGATGCCATACTTTGTATAAATAACGAGAATTATGTTTTAGATATTAAAAGCATAAACAGTATGGTTTTTAGAAGTTTGGCCGAACCAAAAGAGGAAAATGTTTATCAAATTCAGCTTTATCTTCACTACTTCAACATCAAAAAAGGGATACTTCTTTACATAGATAAAGATCAGCAAGACATTAAAGAGTTTTTGATCAATTACGATGAGAAGCTTGCCGGGACTCTCATAAATAATTTCAATGAACTTAAAAAGAGGGTAGAGACTAATATTATTCCTAGTCGGCTTCCAGATTACCCTCAGAATTGGCAATGCTCCTATTGCGTATTTAAAGAAATTTGTGCCATGGCTGTATCTGGAGAAATGAATTGGAATGATTTTAAGGCAAAAATCGAGGCAGCGAGTGAATATAAACCCGCGAACTAATGAGAATTTATGGTGATTTAAATCTATATCAGGGCAGCAGTTTTCCAGATTGGGATAGATTCTCCCCGCTTAAAATATATAATTTTTTATCGAATTGATTCCAAAATATCTCCGGACTTTCCCCGTCTTCGCCAAAGGCTTCGGCGGGTCCTCCATAGCTTTTAGCGGCGGAGGAAAATTCAGCAATATCAACAATGTTTATTTTATCTCGGTCGTCAATTTCAGCGATTTTTATTTTATTTGCGGCATTAAAAATTAAATAGTCAGAATTTAGCCAAAAGCAATCCCCGATTTTTTCTGAAAGGCGAACTAAAAATAGCTGCTCCCCGGCTTTTCTTTGAGGTTGGCTCACTATTTCTTTTAAAAACAAAATCCAAATTTCATAATCTGAAAGCAAAAGTAGTTTTTTAAGGTCAGGAGAGATTTTTAAAAAGGAAGCATTCTCAAAAAATTTCTCAAAGGACTTGGAGTTGGGAGAGAATAAATATAAAGTTTTATTTTCCCGTAGAAAAATATTTTCCGGGAAAATATTTAACTTGTATTCGGTTTCGGCTTTAATTGGAAAGGGTTTTTCAGTTAATTTTTCACCCTTCGCTACGCTCGGGTTTTTAAAGAGGTGGCCCGAGTTATCTAAATAATAGTTCTCTCCATTGAAGACTTGAGAGGTAACAATGTCTTCAGTTTGGGGGGTAATTTTTCTTTCAGTTAAAACCGGCGGAACTTTATCAATTTCTAAAGTAAAATACTTTAATTGTTCTTCCACTCCCACTTCTAAGAAAATTTCCTTTGAATCAGAGGAAAATTCTAATTCTAGTAAATCAGCTCCTTTTGAATAAATATCTTTTTCATCAATTACCCGAGCATAGCGAGAGGTGGAGATGAATGAATGTTCATCGACCAAGTGGCTTTTCACATTTCTTTCCAAATCATAAAGTTTCAATGCCCAACCATTTTCTCCGCCAGCTGGCGGATTCTCTTTTAAAATTATCTTTTTTCCATCGGGCGAGAACCAAAACTCTTTTATCCCCTCAGTCAAAATACTAAAATTTGGATTTTCAGGGATTAAAACAATATTTTTTACCTCAATAACTTCTTTTTCTTTTACTTCCAAATTCTTTTCCCAAGGCTCATATCCCTCTTTTTTAATCTCTATTTTATATTTTCTGGGCAATAAATTTTCAATTAGAGCCGAGCCAAAGAAAAAATCAGTTTTCTTTTTTAATTTCCCATCAAGGTAAATTTCCACCTGCTTTGGTTCAGTTTTTAAAAATAAGCCCCCAGTTTGGGTAATTGTTTTTCCGCCAGGCGACGGATTTAAATCAATCCTATAACCCTGAGAATAAAAAATAATCGTAGGGGCAGTTAAAACAAATAAAGCAAAACAAATTAAAAATAAAATAGTCCGAGTTTTTTTCGTCATATACCGAGTCCCGCTTGTGGGACGAAGGTAAAAAAGAGAATGAAATTCTCTTTCGATACCGAGCTTCCGAAGGAGTCAAAGAGATAAATCTCTTTTCCATCTTCGTTTTCGCTATGCGAAAACTTGATAAGCGAAGGTGGAGATGAATCTTTAGATTCATCGACTACGAACTCCATTATATCCAATTGACAAATTTAAATCAATGTGATAGATTTTCTTATCAAAGGGACAGCTCTTTTTAGTTAAATAATGATTAAAGGAGGTCGCTAATGGACAAAATAAAGGGAATTTTTAGAGAAGTATTAGGGTGGGTGGTAGCTCTATTTTCAATTCCTATAATAGCTTTGATCTCCTTTGCAATCCGGCTGAGAAAAAAAATCGCTCTGAGAGGAAGATAAAAATGAAACTGGCGATGATTAGAGATTTATGGGAGGAGATATTCCAAATAAGCAGAGAGACTGGAAGGTATCCAGTTCTTCCTCAACAGGAACGAGCAGTTTTTTTTATGGCAAAAGTGGCTCTATACGGAAATTTAGAGGAAAAAAGACGATTACAAGAGATGATAATTGAGGTAAGAGAGGAGAAGTTTAAAATTTTTCTATTTATTAAAAATTGGGTTGATAAGGCCTTCGAGCAACTGGAGAAAGGAATGGTTTTCGCTCAGGAAATAAAAAATCAAGATTTATTCAATAAACTAATAGAGACCTATTTTAGAAATATCGCTGAGTTAAAGAAGATTCTTTAAAAAGGAGGTGTCAAGATGGCAGTAATTGAAGAGAGAACCAAGGAGCTGGATGAACTTTATACGAAAGCTACTACCCAAGAGGAGTATCATCGAGTATGGGAATTAGCCCGGCATTTGGAATACGATATTTTAGCGGAGCGAGGTGCTTCAGTAAAATGGTGTGCTCGACCAATCCTGAATGGCTTCTGGGCTAGGTACTATGAACTTCGGAAGTTTGATAGGGATGAAGGAAAGATTGATACTCTTTATTCCCTGGTGAGAAATTATTATTTTGGGCTTAAGATGGAAGAAAATGTTGAGTTAACGGTGAATTACGGTTATTTACTTTCGGTGATTGTCGGACAACTTAAGGAAGATACAAAGAAGGCCAAGACGATAGATGAGGAGATATCTCGATTGGTTAAAGAATCAGATAATGTCGCTCTCGGTCTTAAGGTCATCAATAGCCGGGGCTTGAATGCCATGCAAAAGAAAGACTTTCAAGAGGCAATCGCTATATTTACTACTGCTGAGCAAAATTTTCCTGAAGCTCCAAATATTCCTGAGGCTCGTCAGCATCTCGGAAATACTGTTAATAATAGGGGTCTTTCAAAACTTAATCTGAGCGATGAAGTGGAAGATCCAGAACAGAAGAATGAGATGGTGAAGTCAGGAGTTCAGGATTTACTGGTCGCGATGAATCTATATTTTATGGTTCCCTCAATTCCCTTGCACCATTTGGAGGGAATTAAGAATAGGTTACGGTTAGCTAAAGATAAAGCTAAAGAGGTAGATCCTGAGTTGGTGAAGGCCATAGAGATTTTCGTGCAATAGGAGGGCAAAAGTCATAGAGATTAATGCGCTTAGTTAACAAGGTTGGCTAAGCGCAATTTTATTTGTTAAAATAATTCTAATGCCTATTTTGCCGAAGATTGAAAAAGTTACTCGGGATACGACCATTTCGCATTTTTTGTTGATGTTTGGCTATAAACTTTTTTCTCTTTATTTTCCTTTGTTTTTGGTGGCCAGGGGATTTTCCCTGCCAGAGGTTGGCTACACTTATCTTTTAATTTATCTACCGATTGCTCTTTTTGCTCCTTTTGTTGGTTTTTTAAATCACAAAATAAATCCAGCCATTTTAGCTTCAGTTGGAATTTTAGGATATGGAGTTTATGCCTTAGGGATGATTCTCATCAGAAATCCTGCTTTATTCTATTTTTGGCAGGTTCTATTAGGAATATCAGCAGCCCTGTTTTTTGTCTCAGCTAGGACGATTTTAATTTCTTCTCCTCTTGAAAATTATGATCGGGCTTTCGGTTGGTTTTATTCAGCTCCTTTTTATGCTGATGCTTTAGCTCCGGTCCTCGGTGCTCTTTTTATTTGGAAATTTAACTTTATCGGTGTTTTTATTTTTAGCGCAGTTATCCAAATTTTTACTGCGATTTTTTGCTTTAGCCAATTGAAAAAAAATTATCAAAAAGCCCCGCACCAGAAACTTCGTTTCGGTGCGGGGTCAGTCCCGCACCAAGTTAGACTTTGGTGCGGGATCTTTGAAAAAATAAAAGAAAAAACCGTTTTACTTCCAACCGTCCTCTCTTTTTCAGTGTTGCTCATATCCGGCTTTTATTTTGCTTTTTTTGTTCTATGTCTAAAAGACTTTTTAGCTTTTTCTCAAAATCAAATTTTAGTTTTTATTTCGGTTCTTTCAACCACCTTTTTGCCAATTTCACTTTTTTTAATTTCTCGCTTAGAGAATAGGGGCTCAATCAGATGGGAGGGTGGTCGGGACGCGAGAGCTTCCCGCGTAGCGGGAGCTCCCGTCCTTGGGTGGGTTGGAGTCCAAAGCAAAAGAAATATTTTCCGAGGGGGAATGGCTGCCGGAGTTTTTTCAATTTTATTTGGCTCTTTCTTACCTTTTTTAAATTTTTTCACTCTTTTATTAATTAACCTTGGAAGATCAGCCGGAGCCTTAATCTGCAACTCCGGCAGGTCAGGTTTAATCTCTCAAAAATTAAAGGAAAATCCCGAAGAAGCCGGCGCCTTAGATACGGTTTTTTCTCCTTTAGGAGTGGCTGCGGGAGCTCTGATTTCCGGTGTCATTATTGGATTTTTGGGGTATCAACTTTTATTTATTCTTGGTGGAATTTTTGTCATAATCGTTGGAATCCTTGCTAAAAAATTTGCCAAATTTTAAAAAATCATTTAGTATATAAAAAGAACACCCTAAATTGGAAGGGGGTCGGGGAAACCCTTTGGTTCTCCCGTGTCGGAAGACAGGGAGGCCGAAGGCCGACCGCCAGAAACCGAGGGTGTCTGGGGAGCGGTGTTAGCGCGTGTCGCCGAAGGCGACATTCAGAATAATTCGCGCGTGCCGCGACCTAACTTTGTATGAAGATAGGTATTGATTTAGGAACCTGTAATTCTATGGTTTTTCTGCCCGGGAAGGGGGTGGTTTTGGAAGAACCCTCAGTGGTGGCAGTTTCTTTAGATGAAAATAAAATTTTGGCAGTCGGAGAAGCGGCTAAAGCAATGATTGGCCGGACCCCCGACACAATTAGAGTTTATCGGCCGCTAAGAGACGGAGTAATTGCCGATTTTCGAGTAACTCAGGCCATGCTCAAGTATTTTATTGATAAGGTTTCCGGTCGTTTTAAATTTTTAAAGCCAGAATTGATGATTGGGATTTCAGCTGGCGCCACTTCCACTGAAAGAAGGGCGGTAGTTGAGGCTGGGCTTAATGCCGGAGCCAAAGCAGTTTACGTGGCCAAGGAACCCATTTTGGCAGCCATTGGAGCAGGTATCCCAATTAATTCTTGTTCTGGCAATATGATTATTGATATTGGCGGAGGGACGGCCGAGGTGGCGGTAATCTCTTTGGGAGGAATAGTCACCTGCCGTTCGGTTAGGGTGGCTGGGGACAAAATAGACTTGGCGATTTCGGATTACATTAAGAAAAAATATAATTTAGCCGTCGGAGAGCAAACGGCTGAGGAAATAAAAATAAAAATTGGAACTGCCCTTCCGGAAAAAGAAGAAAGAAAGCTCTCTATTCGGGGTCGGGATTTAATTTTAGGTTTGCCCCGGACTATCAAAGTTTCCTCTAACGAAGTTTGCGAAGCAATCACCGATATTTTAACTGACATTATTGAGGTGATAAAACTGGTTTTAAGGGATACTCCGCCAGAGCTGTCGGCTGACATAATAGATAAAGGAATGGTTCTGGCTGGCGGTGGGAGTTTATTAAGAAATATTCCAGAACTTCTTTCTCAAGCCACCGGAGTGCCTTGTATTTTGGCTGAAGAACCCCTTTATTGTGTCGCCAAGGGAGCCGGGGTAGTATTGGAAAATTTGGAAGTTTATAAAAAAAGTATAATGACTAAGAAATGATAATTGGGCATCAAAAACAATGGCAATTTCTAAGAAAGTCTCTAGAACTAGGAAAACTATCTCACGCCTATTTATTCTCTGGCGAAACTCAGTTAGGAAAGAAGAAATTTGCCTTAGAATTTGCTAAATTGATTAATGGAGAAAATTTTGATTTTGGGCACCCCGACCTAATTTTAATTGAACCCTACGAAGGTCGGGAAATTCAAATAGTCCAGATTAGAGAACTTATTCAAAAGCTATCCTTGAAACCTTATTCAGCTTTCTTGAAAGTGGCAATGATTGACCAGGCTCATTTAATGAATTCTGAAGCTCAAAATTGTTTTTTGAAAACCTTAGAAGAACCAAAAGGGAATACCATTTTAATTTTGATTACCGAAGCCCCAGAAACTTTATTTCCAACCATTCGTTCTCGGTGTGAAATTATTAAATTTTATCCGGTAAAAATTTCAGAAATTGAGAATTACTTAGAAAGTCAAGGAATTTCAAAAGAAAAAAGTAAAGCCATTGCCAGACTTTCTTTAGGGAGGCCGGGCCTAGCGATTGACTTTCTAACCAATCCCCAAAAATTAGAAAATCAAAAGAAAATCATCGAGGAACTAATTAAAATCTCCTCTGGCAAAACTTCATTATCCCTGCGTTTTCAATATGCTAAAGACTTGGCTCTGGCCCCAGAATTAAGCGAAATTTTAAATATCTGGCTAAGTTATTTCAGGACCTTGTTACTGGAGCAATTTTTGCCGCCCGAGGTTAAAAAACCAGAGTATCCTTTCTCGAAGTTAAAAAATATTATTAAGCAAATTCAAAATACAAATTTTCTAATTTCTACCAAAAACATAAATCCCAGATTAGCTTTGGAGATTCTGATGTTGGAGTTATGATAATACTCAATGAATTTTCAATTCAGTCAAATGTTTAATCTTCAATGAATCTTCGATTCATTTCAATCTTCGATAAATTAAAAATTTATCTCGATGTATAAAGAGATCCTTAATAGAATTAGACCGGAAATGGACAAAGTGGTTAATTTCTTAGACAGAGAATTAGCCAAAATTCGGACAGGTCGAGCTTCACCCTCTTTAGTGGAAGACGTAGTTGTCGAATGCTTCGGTCAAAAATTTCCTTTAAAACAACTATCAATAATTTCTATTCCCGAGACAAGACAGATTTTAATCCAACCTTGGGATAGGTCATATATTGAGGGGATTGTCAAAGCGTTATCTGAAACTGGCATAGGAGCAAACCCGGTCGTTGATAAAGAGACGGTTCGGATTAATTTACCGCCCCTGAGCGAGGACTATCGAAAAAGTTTGCTTCACTTAGTATCGGAAAAACAAGAAGAAGCAAGAAGAACAATTAGAAAGTGGCGTCAAGCCGCCTGGGATGAAATTCAAGAAGGATTTAGAGAAGGGAAAATTAGGGAAGATGATAAATTTCGGGCAAAAGATGAGCTCCAAGAATTAGTTGATGGATATAATGAAAAAATTGAGAAAATGGGCGAGAAAAAGGGAAAAGAAATTATGGAATAATCGCATTAAATATTTATGATTTTTACAATCATCATTGTTTTCTTCAGCCTTATCGGTTTAATGGTTATCCACGAATTTGGCCATTTTGTTATTGCTAAAAAATGCGGAGTAAAAGTAGAAGAATTTGGTATAGGTTATCCGCCGAGAATTATCGGTAAAAAAATTGGCCAAACTCTTTATTCTCTTAATCTTTTACCTTTTGGTGCTTTTGTCAAAATCTATGGAGAAGAAGGAGGGATAGAATCGGCTCAGAGTTTCAGCCAAAAACCAATTTGGCAAAGAGCTTCAATTGTTATAGGGGGAGTGGCCTCTTTTTGGCTCATTTCAGCTATTTTGTTAAGTGTTGTTTTTGGAATAGGAACTTTTCAGGCAATTTCAGACGATGAACAGGTGGCTAATCCAAAGGTTCAAATTATAGCAGTAGCTCCTGATTCTCCAGCAGAAGCAGCCGGAATAAAAGTAGGGGATACCATTAAAAAATTTT
>CAZWDF010000006.1:0-7932 GCA_964632335.1 uncultured Candidatus Saccharibacteria bacterium
TAATCACCAAAGAAGGCATTAAATATAAACGTATCGTTAATATTCGTAATGATTCGTAATCTAATTAGTAATAATTAGTGGTATGGCGCAGGCATCTACTCAACAATTTTTAGAAATCGACCAGCTCAGAGAAGGAGTCGTGCTTTTGAGAAATAAAGCTATGAGAGGAGTGCTGATGGTTTCTTCTTTGAACTTTGCCTTAAAGTCTGGAGAGGAGCAAAATGCTATTATCTACCAGTTTCAGAATTTCTTAAATTCCCTGGATTTTTCTTTAGAGGTTGTTGTTCAGTCTCGGAGATTAAACATCACCGGCTATCTCGATAAATTAAAAGAATTAGAGGAAAAGCAGGAAAACGAATTACTCCGACTTCAGACTGCTGAATATCAAAAATTTATTAGAGATTTAATTGCCGGGGGAGGAATTATGTCAAAAAGTTTCTTTGCCGTTGTGCCTTTCACCCTGATTGAGGTTCCAGGGATGAAAGCAATTACCGGGTTAGTCAGAAAACAGTCAGTCGCCACTTTAACCGAAGAGCAATTCCAGAGATGCAAATCTCAGCTCTGGCAGAGAATGGAGTTTGTCGCTTTGGGTTTAAGAAGATGCGGGCTCCAATGCGTTCCCTTAGACACCTCCGAGTTAGTTGAACTTTTCTGGAGCCTATATCACCCGGAAGAGGCCGAGGTCGGTTATTATCCTGAAATCCCCCCCGAATTAATTAGATAAATCCAATATGAAAATAGCAATACCATTTTTCAAAAAGAAAACAGAAATCCCAGAAAAGATTTTTGAAACCGGGGCAATCGAAGCCAAAGACATCATTGCCCCCTCTTCTATTGTCCTATCTCCAGATTATTTGAAATTAGGGAAAAAATTTACCAAATCCTTTTTTATATTTTCTTACCCAAGATATTTAACTACTGCCTGGTTTTCTCCAGTGATTAATCTTGACACTCCAATGGATATTGGCTTCCACATTCATCCTGTTGAAACCGGGCTGATTTTAAAACAGCTGAGGAAAAAAGTAACCGAAGTCCAGGCCGAACTGGCCGAAAGAGAAGAGAAAGGATTAATCAGAGACCCGGCCTTAGAAACTGCTTTCCAAGACATAGAAACCCTGCGGGATAGATTGCAAACTGCCCAAGAAAGAATGTTTAAGCTCGGCCTCTATTTAACCATTTATGGCGATAGCACTAAAGAACTAAAAGAGACAGAAACCACTTTAAGGTCGATTTTGGAATCGAGATTAATTTATATTAAACCTGCTCTTTATCAACAAAGAGATGGATTCCATGCCAGTTCGCCTTCCGGCTTGGACCAACTCCAGGTCTATACCCCAATGAATACCGAGCCGTTGTCTAGCATTTTCCCCTTTGTTTCTTTTGACCTTTCTTCCAACGAAGGAATTTTATATGGAGTCAACAGGCATAATAATTCTTTGATATTATTTGACCGCTTCAGTTTAGAGAATGCCAACGAAGTTATATTCGGAAAGGCCGGTTCGGGTAAAAGCTACGCGATTAAATTAGAAATCCTCCGCTATTTGATGTGCGGAACTGATTGTATAATTCTTGACCCAGAAAACGAATATCGATTTCTTTCCGATGCAGTCGACGGTTCTTTCTTCAATATCTCTTTAGCTTCTCCCAATCACATTAATCCTTTCGACCTTCCGGCTCCCAGGGAGGATGAAAAAGCCGAAGATGTTTTAAGGTCAAATGTCCTCAATCTGGTAGGTCTACTAAGAATTATGTTAGGCGGCTTGACCCCGGAAGAAGATGCTATTATTGACCAAGCCCTAACTGAAACTTATGCCGCCAAAGATATCGTCCCGGAAACCGACCCCGCTCTCTGGCTAGAAAGAATTCCTCTGATGCAAGATTTTGAGGCAATATTAGAAGGAATGGAAGGAGGAGAATCTCTGGTTAGAAGGGTGAAGAAATTCACCAAAGGAACCTTTGCCCAATTCTTTAATCAGCCAACTAATATTTCAATGGAAAAACCCTTGGTCGTTTTTGGAATAAGGGACTTGGAAGATGAATTGAGACCGATGGCGATGTTTATCATCATGCGTTATATTTGGAACAAAGTCCGCTCGGAGCTGAAAAAAAGAATTCTGGTTGTTGATGAGGCCTGGTGGTTAATGCAAAGAGAAGATGGAGCCTCCTTCTTGTTCGGGATAGCAAAAAGAGCTAGAAAATATTGGTTGGGAGTAACTACTGTCACCCAAGATGTTAATGATTTTATGAAATCTGCTTATGGCCAGCCAATCATTACTAACTCTTCCTTGCAGGTTTTGATGAAGCAAAGCCCGGCGACAATTGAGGTGGTCCAGAAAATCTTCAATCTAACCGAAGAAGAGAAATATTTATTACTGGAGGCCGAGGTGGGGGAGGGAATATTTTTTGCCGGCCAAAAACATGTGGCAATAAAAACAGTGGCTTCTTATACTGAAGACCAAATCATTACCACCGCTCCGGAAGAAGTATTAAAAATCAGAGAAGCCAAAAAAGAATTAGGAAGATAATTTTGTTATGGAAAAAACTTCGGCTCTTCTCGGTCCTGAAATAGTAATGTTAATTTTCGCAATTATCCTTGATATAATTGGGGTAATTTGTTTTGCTCTTAATATTTTCTTTGCTATTGGAGAAATTCCTTCCTTGATTTCTGATATAATTGGAATTATTATCATTGGCGGTTGGATGTTCTTCAGGTCAGGTACAGCAGAAATTCCAGGAAGAGCAAAAAAAAGACCAGAAAATTTGATAAGGAAACTTTTTCGGGGAAAATATAAAAGGTTTTTAACTCCTATGGTGGGAGAAGTTGCTCCTTTTGTTGGTGTCTTTCCTTTCTGGACTCTATCCGTTTACTTTGAATTAACTAGTTAAAAGCAATCCCCCGACTCCCATAATGGTAAAAAATAAAAAAACTAAATTATTATTTTTACCGAAGCACATAAGGCTCTATGTGCTCGGTTTATTTTTGCTCCTTTTTCTTTTTTTAGGGGCAACTTTTTTAATATATGCCCAAAAACCCTTAGAAGTTACTTATCCCCAGATTCCCGGGGCCACCCCTCCAAAAACTACCACAACCGCCTTACCTGATTATATTAGATATATTTTCCAACTTTCTTTATTCATCGGCGCTTTAATTACCTTTGGTTCTCTAATTTATGGCGGGGTTCGTTATCTAACTTCGGCCGGTTCTCCTTCGGCTCAAAAAGATGCCCAGTCCCAGATTTCAGCTGGGATTTTAGGTTTAATCATCTTGTTTGCCGCTTACCTAATTTTAAATACAACCAGTCCTCAGTTAGTGGCTTTTAAAGTTTCTCCTCTTGAAAAAGCGCCAACCTCTCGTCCGCCGGCTTTTATTCTTAAACCTGAAGTAGCTCAATTGGTAGAAATTCCTGTGGGAGGCTTAATTGAAAATCTCTGGGGAAAAAGGGAAGTGCCAAAAAAAGCTGATTGTTATCAGTTCGATGAAAATGGTGATGCTACTGGCCTTCCAACTAATCAAGATCGTTTAGATTGTATAAAATGGTTTTCAGAATCAGTACAAATTAAGGCGAAAAATCTAAATGACCCGGTAGAAGAATTGCAAAAATTATATGACTGCCAAAATTGTTGCCGAGATTGCTGTAAAAATGTTTGTAATTGGGCTCAGTGTAGTGGAATTTGTGAACTGGATGGAGTAACAAAAATTTGGAAAAATTGTCATTCGAGCAATCCTTCGGCCAATTCTTATTGCCAGGGAACAAAAAATGAAGGCTGTTGGGAAAACTGCGGAGTTTATCCTTCTTGTGAACTAAAAGGAATGGTTCACGAGTATAATTACCAAGAATGCCCTGCTAATAGTTGTGAGTTTTTCCAGGAATGTAAATGCCAAAATTGTGGTTTTGAATCCAGTGAAATTCCAAGAACCAATTGTATTTGTATAAAAAAAGATGAAGAGGGAAAACCGGTCTGTTGTAATCCCGATGACCCGACTAAACCTTACGAAGATCCATTGGTTGAAGATTTAATTGGAAAAATTAAAACGGCTTTAAAAGAGCTGAGATTAAAATTAAGTCCTTTTCTTCTAACTGAGGGGTTAAAAGAAGAGAAAAATCTTGATGAGTTATTAAATGATGAAACTGGAGGCGCCCAAGATTTAATCAGAAGAATATTAATTGGTGATACAAACGAGGGAAATTTTTCAACCATAAATCAAGATAAGTTAAAAGGAATTTTAGGAATTAAATCAGTAATGAAATACCTAATTGAGGATTACCGAAATTTATTATTAGATGATGATAATTTAGCTAAAACAATGATGATTAACTTAGGTCTTTTAGAAAATGAAGTGGCCATCAATGAAATTGCCTGGATGGGAACTGCCATCAATACTCCCCAAGATGAGTGGATTGAGCTATACAATAATACCGAGGGAGAGATTAACCTCAGTGGGTGGAAATTAGTAGTGAAAAATAAATTTGAAATCGCTCTTTCAGGAAAAATCCCTGGTGCTGTAAACCCTGGCCAGGGATTTTATCTTTTGGAAAATAACGAAAACGCAACTTCTGAAGTTGCTGATCAAACTTATAGCGAGAGTTTAAGGTTAGCCGACACCGGGGAAGTATTAGAACTTTATGACCAATTCGATAATTTAGTTGACAGAGTTTACTGTTCAGATAGATGGTTCGCCGGAGATGGAGATTCTTATACTTCGATGGAAAGAATTAATCCTCAAGAAGATGGCTCGGATGTTGATAACTGGGCCACTAATTTGTCAATTAAAGTAGAAGAAGAAGAGAAAAAGAAAGATTTTATTAATGGAAATGATGCAAACGGGAATCCAATTTATGGCACTCCAAAAAACCCAAATAGTGTCGGCCTAAATGTAATCTCTTATCCTTCTCTTGACGCCTTAAAAGGGAAAGTCGGGGAGAGATTGAGTAAAGAAGAAAGCCAGCGAGAGAAATTAATCTTAGTTTTAAGACAGGAGGGAAACTTGGAGAGAATGTTAAAAAGCCAGGACACTAAAGATGCTTTAGCGAATATCTTAACGGGAACAGATAAAAGTCTCAAAAAATTATTAAGCCAGGGGGATGTAATTAGAATTTTATTAGAGGATAAAACAAAATCAGATTTGCTTTTTGCCGGCGGAGACGCAAACGAACATATTAAAGAAGTTATCAAAGATATTTTAATAGACAGGGAGTGGAAAGACGAAGACGAGCAAAAGGATGAATATGAGTGGGATAATTTTATAGCTAATTTGCCTGAAGCTAGAACTAATCTAAAACTAATTAATGATTTTCAGGAAGATTTGCTCTGGGTTTCAGAAGCCGGAGATTTAATGTGGGGATGCGAAGTAGACCCAACGAGTTATGACCAGCTCAGGGTCCCGGAACTTTTTGGCCCCAAAAAAGTTCAGGAAGTGCCGGAATGGTCAGGGATTAAAAAAGAAATCCCCCAGATTGAGGATTTAGACCCATCTATTTTTTATTGCCAAAAATTATTATGGTAAAACTAAAAAAACAAATCTTTTTAATTTTAATCCTCTCTCTTTTCCTTTCTTTAATTCCTATTTTTTTATATAATGAAAACAGGGAAGTTTTTGCTTCAGAGGAAAATCCTTGTGAAGACGCTTCTTGCCCTAATGGGTGCGCTGGAGGAGCAGTATACGATGAAGACAGCGAAACCTGCGTCTGTCTTAATTGTTCAATTTCTTGCCCCTGGGCAGACGGGCCAGTTATTAACAAGTCTTGTCTTCCTTTGTCAGAGACCGGAGAGTGGGATTGCGGAGTCGAAATTCCGATTGGAGAGGGGGTGGATGGAACTACTATTTTAGCCGAGAAAATGTTAGTGGAGACTTTAGGAATAATTAAAGGCGGAAAGCAAATGGTAGATAAAACCGATGAACTCTTAACTGATTATCAAGATTGGAAATGTTCGAAGGATTGGTGTCAGACCGGCTGTTATAAGTTCTACCATATTGCGGCCGGAGCTCTTAAGTCAGGTGAAGACCCCCGCTGCCCGGTCGAAGCCAGGTCTGTCCCGAGAGGAATTTACGCTGGAGATGAATGTAAAGCCTATGCCAGCCAATGTAAAAGTTGTGACGAATGCGGGGAGAGATGTTGTTGGTCAGAACAATTTACTCCTGACCCAGAGAAACCAAAGGAGGTAATTAATTGTCAATATTGCAAAAAAGAAGGGGCAGACCCCGGGACTGGGGAGCCTTATTGCAAAGAAATGTGTTCTCCTTATTCTTGTACGGGGTGTTGTGGACAATATTTTAATCCAATTCTTGAGGGTTTTGACTTAATAACAGGATTCCAGGGGGAATTAGAAAATGATATTGATGAAAAGTATATTGATGAAGAAGGGGTACGGGGAAATCTACCAGATGATTTTAAACTCAAAAGGTCTTACATTTTAGAGCAGCTCGAATTTTCGAGATGTGAATTAGCTCAATGCTGGATGTCAGCTGAAGATTATCCTGCTGTTTTTTCCGGAGAAAAAGTTGGAAAACACCTTTTAACCTGTGAAGCAGTCAGCCAAATGGAGTTTCTTGATGAAGACCAGATAAATTGCCTTAGTCTTCAGATTAAAACAGAATGGGAGGGTATAGAAAAAATATGGAAAAAATTAGGAGTAGAAGAACATTGGTGGAAATGGCTAATCCCAGGTTACGCTTTTGAAAAATTCGAAAAATGGAGCTTGATGAAAATCCTAGGGCTAATAGAAGAACGGTCCAACATTGGTCAAGAAGAGGGCTGTTATCCCCATAATTTTTATTGCTGTCAAAAGTAAGTCCCTACGAATTCGAATATGAAAATGTCTAAAAAGATACTTATAATTCTTATTTTTGCTTCTGTTTTAATAGGTAGTTTTTGCTTTGCCCAAAGGAAATTGGAAACTATTTATCCCACCGTCCCTGGCGCTGAAACGCCCACCACCGTCAAAACCGCCCTCCCCGAATATTTAAAATATGTTTTTACTTTCGCCATAATGATTGCCGGGCTTTTAGCTTTCGGAGCTTTAATTTATGGCGGATTTTCTTATTTAACTTCAGCCGGCGACCCCAGTAAAATGAAAGATGGCCAGGATCAAATTATAGCCGGTATTTTGGGTTTAATTATTGTTCTTTCTTCCTTTTTAATTTTAAATACAATTAACCCCCAACTTGTTCTCCCCGGGGGAGCAATTCAACCTGGGAAAGCTGGAATTAGAATTTATACCGTGGATAGTTGTTGTGAGACAGCCGGTGAGAAAAGTTTATGTGAAGATGAAAATTCCTTCAGAATTATCACAGAAGTTCCGGATTTAACTGACCCGGATTTAAATTGGGGTTTTGATGGAAAAAAAATTACTTCAATAAAATTTTTAGGGGAGCCTGGTGAGTTAACTGTCGTCCTTTGGTCAAACCCAGATTTCAAAGGGAACGGAACCACTTTTGATTATCTAACCGGAGATACTCAACCTTGCAAGTCAATCACTCCATCCACCTATAAATCTATTTCTCTTGATTGGCATACTCCCGGAGTTTATCTTTATGCCACTGACAATTGTACTGGCAATAAATATGGCGAAGATTACGTAACCTATCAAGCAAGCTCAGCCACTCTCCAAGATTTTGATAATAAAACCAAATCAATAAAATTTGTTTATGGCGACAAAGACCCCGAGAGCGGTGAATACAGGGTTAGATATGCTGCCATTTTGCATGAAAAAGAAAATTTTATGGGTGAAGCCGCGCTTTTTGACCAAGAACAAGGCGATGCTAATTGTCTTGAACTAAGCGATATATTAGCTTTTAACACTTCCTCAGATTATCTCAGTAAAAATTCTAATCTAGCAGGGATAAGTTCTTGCCTGGCTGCTGCTAATACTTGTACAGAACAGTGCTGTGACCTTAAGGAGCCGAAAGGTTCATATCGTTGCGAGACAGGA